>NZ_RZQT01000147.1:0-13661 GCF_003998485.1 Mesorhizobium sp. M7A.F.Ca.CA.001.04.2.1 | reverse complement strand
GTCCGGTCGTTGCTTCGCACAAGAACTCGCCATCCATGACGGGAATACGCCAGAAATGCCTGTCGCCGATCTTCTTGGAGATTTGCCAGCCGTCGCCGAAATAACGCAGTGCCGAACCGAGCTTGAGCTCGGCGCTGCCCTGCAGCCCGGCAAAGCAGGCGGAACCAGGCGAGGTCAAAACGCACTGGCCGACACGATTGAGCAGTTGTTTCTGCAATTCGTCCGTTCCCATCGCGAAAATCATGACGCGGCAGCCCGGCCGGCCATCCGGTGTGGCCGATGGCGGCAGGTCGAGATCGATTGCCGCTTCGCAGCCGCAACCGATCACCGAGGTGGCGAAGCCGGTCATTGTGATCGCCGCCTGGCGAGCCCATTTCCGGCTCGGCGCGGTGATGACGATGGCGGTTGCGCGCATGCCGAAGGCTTCCGCGAAGGTATCGTCGATCGTTACGCCATTGATGCTCATGTTCGGCATGGCACCTCGCCGAATGGCTGTTCGCGCGCAATCGCGGAATCCGGGAAATTGAACCAGTCCAGCGACAGGCCGTAGCGCTGCTGGTGATAGTCCTCGAGCCGTCGCACCATTGCCTTGTCGACAGGCGGCTTGAGCCTCAATGCCTTGCCCCAGCGGTAATGGATGATTTCCCCGTCTTGCACGACGAGATCGCCATCCTTGAAAACATACGCCGCCTCTCCGAGCATTTTGGCGATACTGCGGTCCCTGCGATAGACAGCGACGTCGGCTGTTGCGCCGGCGCCGAGATGGCCTCGATCCGTCAAGCCGAGCAGCTTGGCTGGCGCCGCGCGCGTCATGATGGCGATTTCCTCGAACGTGTATTCGCGGTCGATTGCGGCCAGGGTAGAGAGCGCCAGGGCGGATAGGGAAAGTCCGGCGGCCATTTCGGTGCGCGCTTCCCGGCTCATCAGCAGTTCGAACAGCGCCGGATAGGCGGTAAAAGGTGCACCGTTGGGATGATCGGTGGTGAAGAACACACGCCAAGGATCGTCGATCAGGAGAAAAAGCTCGAGCCCGATCGCCCACTGCATCGTGCCGTAGAAGTCCTTGCCATAGCTGTAAGGCACGATGCCGCCGCCATTGCCGTCACCGTCATGAATGACGGTCTTTTTCGGGTGTGCGCTGCCACGCGCCGAAAACTGCCGCATGACGTCGGAGGAGACCGTGACCGTCTGGCCGAACATCACCTGGCCGATATCGATGGTGACTTCCGGCGTCGCGTTGACTAGTTCGGCAAGCCGTGCGGCGGCAGAGGAAAACCCGCGTTTTCCTTCCGTGCCATAGCCATAGAACTGGAGGTGGGCGAGATGCAGCGGCAGTCCATCCGCCGCTGCAATCGTCGCAGCCGCCGTATCCGCCGATCCGGGGCTGCCCAGATTGTTGCAATGGACATGCAAGGGATGCGGCAAGCCAAGACTGTCGACGGCGACCTGCAGCGTCTTGACGATCTTGCGCGAACTGACGCCATAGGAAGGCACGACATCATCCAGCGAGAAGGTGCGGACGTTCTCCTTGAAGGCGGCCGCCGCACCGGCGTTGATCACCTTGACCCCAAGCGCTCGCGTCGAAGCGACCGTCCAGGCGACATAGTCCTCGATCATCGTCCGGGGGGCGTCGTCGCGGATCATCGACAACAGGAAATCGTCGTTGCCGAGAATGGCAAGGGTCGCTTTGTCGATAATCGGGATGTCAGCCAGTTCGAGATGCGTGTGCAGCGCCGCTCCCGGCGACATCGCCGGCTCGACGACCGTCGTAAAGCCCATCTTTGCGTAGAGGCAGCCGGTCTGGAAGGTTGACCAGCCGGCATTGGCGAGCGGCGTCATTGCTGGCCGCAGCTGATGGGCGGCATGCTGTTCGGGCAAGAGCAGCCGCGCGGTGTTCACATTGCCGCCACCGATGTGGGAGTGGATGTCGATGGCGCCAGCCATCACGATGCAGCCGCTGGCTTCGATGGTCCGGTCGGCCGCCCCTCCCGCCGGCGCCGGAACGATCTTGTCGTCCTTGATCCAGAGGTCGCCCTTGTCGAGACGGCCGTTGACGGGATCGATGATGTCGCCGCCGGCGATTTTCGTCAGCATGGCAGTGCCTCGGCGAAAGCGTGGGTAGCGATCAGGCGGATGATCGTCGCGGCGGAGGGCAATTGCGAGTCCGCTTGCGCATCGATCGACCTGAGCGAGCCCGTGCGGCTGGAGTAGACAACCGCATCGTGATCGACCCCAGCCTCGCCGATGGCCATGGTGACTGCGGCGCCGGCAACCGGCTTTTCCGTTTTCGTCAGCACAATCAGCGCCATGCGTGCCCTTTTTTTCTGTAGTTGGGCCGTTGCGGCGGAGATCCGCAGGTGCAGGTCAGCTTCGCCGGCAGCGATCATGCGCTCCACATCGCAGCGCCAGGGATCGAATTCAGGGAGGCCGCGCGCAAAGCCGGTGCGCAGCGGAAAACCTGTCATCCAGGCCGAGGCGAGCGCGCTTCCCCACCCGTTTTCGCTCGCCGGCAGATAAAGGCTGGATGCGCGCGATTTGCGATTGAGATCGGCGATCAGTCCTTGCAGCATCTCCAATGCCAAGCCTTCGGCGGCGTGGCCTGAAAACAGGAACACGGGAAAATGCGCGGCCGCCAGAGCTTTGGCAAAATCATTGAAATTCGACACCGGTTGCGATGTACGCCGCCCTTTGTACTGTGCCCTCAGTGCCGCCAGCGTGGCGGCGAGGCTAGCTTGGCCACAGGAAAGTTGTGTTGCCTTGCGTCCGCCGTTCAGCGGCGGCACAGACATCCCGTTTGGGCCTACCACGAAGAACGCGCGCTGGTTGCCGGTCGAGAGGTCGGGAACCGTCCCGGCAAGTTCGCCAACAAGACCATGATGGATCCGCGGGAGCTCGCCCACGATCACCACGACATCGGCACGCCGGCGCGTCTCTCCGGGGGCGACGGTCATTGCCCCCTTGTCGGTAAAAAGCGCGGTCTCTCGGGCAAGTGCCGCACCATCGGCATGGTCGTATGCCGCGCCAGCCCGCTCAGCCAGCGCGATCGCCGCCCTCGTGCCATCTATATCCGTATCAAAGCTGAAAACCGGGCACCGACTTGACGACAATAGCGACGCGGCATGCGCAGCCGCGTGCTCAATCAGCGCTTCCCGGTTGCCGATCCAAGCAACCGCCATTCGCTAAACTACTTTCTGGTGCCGGCTCGATCCTAGACGAAACTGGATTGGCCGTGAACCCCACCCTGCAGCGGATCAGCGAATGTTTTCATACGCGTCAACAAATTCCGACCCTGCTTAGTCATATTTGACGTAAGCGAAGCGTTGATCGGTCAGTGGAGTGCCCTCCAGTGCCCCGCCTTCCTTGGCCGGCTGCCACTGGACAACATCCTCGATCTTTTTCGCCAACTCGAAATCCTTGTCGGTAATGCCTTTCGCCGCGTGATTCGTCAGGCGCACCTCGACCCAGGCATAGGAGGCGGTGATATCAGGATGGTGCCACGCCGCCTCGGCGAGATGACCAACCGTGTTGATGACCATGAGCGTCGATTTCCAGCTGTGGGTCTTGTATTTGCGCCGAATCCAGCCGTTTTCATAACGCCATTTCGGCAGCTCCTTCTCAAGCCGGTCGGCGATCTCGGCTTCCGAATAGACCTTTTCCTTGACTGTCTCGTTCATCTCGACCTCCGCGAATTGCTCGGTCTGTCACACGCCGGAGCCGGCAAACACGTATGCGTTCTCTTTGGCTTGCCCCATCGACGAAAACAGTTATCATGGTACCGGGCACCTAAACTTCCATGATGCATCCATGATGCACCCATCGGGGGGCAGATGTCGAATTCTGTTACCATACGAGTGCCCGCTCGCCTGCACCTTGGCTTCCTTGATCTCAATGGCGATGCCGGACGGCGGTTCGGTAGCGTCGGGCTTCCATTGAGCGAACCCGAAACCGTCGTCACCCTGTCGCGGTCCAGCGAGACCATCGTCGAAGGCTCCGAGAGCACCCGCGCCAGCGAGCATCTGTCGACGCTCTGCAAGCATCTCGGCATTCGCGGCCAGCACCATCTCGTGGTAGAGCAGTCGATCCCCAGTCATGCGGGTCTGGGCTCCGGCACGCAGATCGCCCTTGCCGTCGCCTCGGCGTTGCGCACGCTCCACAATCTGCCTCTGGACATCGCCGGCGACGCTAACCTGCTCGAGCGGGGCGGCCGATCCGGCATCGGCATCGCAAGTTTCGAAGACGGCGGCGTCATAGTCGACGCCGGCAAGAACGACCGCGGCGGAACGCCTCCGGTCGTCGCGCGGCTGCCGTTTCCGGAAGAGTGGCGCGTCCTCCTCATCCTCGACCATTCCGGGCATGGACTGCATGGAGCAGCCGAGGTTGCGGCGTTTCGCTCGCTGCCGCCATTCCCAACGGCAGGCAGTGGGGAGATCTGCCGGAGGGTGCTGATGGGCATAATGCCGGCTTTGGTCGAGCGGGACCTTCCGGCATTCGGCGCCGCCGTCACCGCGATACAGATGCTGATCGGCAGCCATTTCGCCCCGGCCCAGGGCGGCGTGTTCACCTCGAAGCGGGTCGAGATGGTGGCCCACTGTCTCAATGAAGCAGGCGCCGTCGGCATCGGCCAGAGTTCCTGGGGGCCGACAGGCTTTGCCTTCGCGCCATCGCAGGACGCCGCACTCAAGTTCGTCGACGCGGTTCGGAAGACGACAGTTGAGGGCGGCCTTGAGGTCAAGATCGTCAAGGGCAGGAACTCCGGCGCGAAGATCAGTTCAACCAGGCTGGATCTCGTCGGCAGCTGACGCTTCAGTTTCAGGCAGAAAGGCAAGAAATGGCCCGCAAACACATCCTGCACATGCTGACACCGTTGAAGCAGATGAGCCCCTTCGACGTGAACATGGCGCTCGACGCAGGTTTCGACGCCGTCGTCCCCTATGTCGATGTGGGCCTGGCCGAAGTGACAGGACTGGTCCAGGACGCGATCTTTTCACGCCCGCCGGATGCGGGTGTCGACACCGGCATCTTCATCGCCGGGAAGGATGCCTCGTTGGCGCTCGACATGTTCGACGCCGCGAAGAAGGCGATGGTGCCGCCTTTCCAGGTTTCGGTATTTGCCGATCCAGCCGGCTCGTTCACCACAGCCGCGGCGATGGTGGCCAAGGTCGAAAAGGCGCTGGAGAAGAAATTCCAGCGTGCGCTCAGGGATACGAGGGTGGCTGTTTTCGGCGCCACCGGAGTCGTCGGCTTCTGCACCGCCGTCATCGCGGCAGGGGAAGGTGCCCGGGTCACACTTGTCGGCCATGACGGCATCGAACGGGTCAAGCAGATCGCGGCCGAGATCGAAAGCAGGTTCCACCTCACCGTCGATGCGGCTGACGGATCGAGCGACGCCCGCAAGACAAAGCTGGTCGAAGCCAACGAAATTATCCTGGCTTGCGCCAAAGCTGGCGTCCAGGTGGTCTCCAAAGCCCAATTGAAAGGCAATGACCTGCTTATTGCGGCCGACGTCAATGCCGTTCCCCCGGCCGGCATCGAAGGATTGGCCGTCAATGCCAATGGTGATCCACTCGATGCGGCAAAAGCTGTCGGCATTGGTCCGCTTGCCATCGGCAATGTCAAATATAAGGTCGAATTCGGTCTCTTCAAAAGAATGATCGAATCCGAAAAGACGATCACGCTCGGTTTTCAGGAAGCGTTTTCCCTTGCACGCGAGATTGCCAAGTAACGCCGGATCTCTTTTGATCGCGGCAATTTCAGGCCGGGCGCTGGCCGCCGCCGCGCGTCGCGCCGGCTATCGTCCGCTGGTCGCCGATTTCTTTTGCGATACGGACACCGTCGCGCTCGCAGAACGCGCGACAATGCTGCCAGGCGACCTGCAAGGAGGCATCGACGGCGAGCGCATCATCGACACGCTTCGGCGATTGGCTGGCGACGACCTGCCGGCCGCCATTGTCCTGGGCTCAGGGTTTGAGCGGATGCCTGAGACCGTGGACAAAATCGCGCGACACTTTCGGCTCGCCGGCAATGGCGGCGCCGCGATCCGCAGGATCAAGGATCCGCAGTTGCTGGCCGATGATTGCGCCGAACTCGGCATCCCGCATCCGCAACTGCGATGGGACCAGCCGCCTGACCCGGAGAACTGGGTGGTCAAGACCGCGGGCGGCGCCGGCGGCGGACACGTCAGACGAGCAGCCGGAGAAAGCCCGACCGCCGGCCGCTACTTCCAGCGCTTCGTTGCCGGTCGCAGCATCTCGGCCCTGTTCGTCGGCAATGGTCAAACCGCGCACCTCGTGGGTTTCAGCCAACAATGGACGTCTCCCGCCCCCACAGCGCCCTATCGCTACGGCGGCGCCGTACGGTTGAGACGCTTCGATCGCAGACAGGCGGCGGTCATCGGCGGCTGGGTCTCAAGTCTGACGCGGCGCGCCGGCCTGGTTGGATTGTGCAGCGCCGATCTGATCCGTGGACCGGATGGCTACACGTTCATCGAGATCAATCCGAGGCCGGGCGCCACCCTCGACATTTTCGACGATGTTGACGCGCCATTGATCGAAGCGCATCTGCGCGCCGCGACGGGTCAGGTCTTCCGCTTGCCGCGCTTCGTCGATTCGATGGCGTCGATGGTGACCTACGCCGCGACGCCAATCACTCACTTTCCGTCGATTGCCTGGCCTGAATGGACAGCGGACCAACAGTCGGCTGGCACCCGTCTGATTGCCGGCGACCCTGTCTGCACGGTCTTCGCGCGCGGTCCGAGCGCCCAATCGACCAAGCGGCTCATCAAGGGACAAGCCAGCCAATTGCAACTCCAATGGGAAGGAGACCGGACATGAAAGACGGTTCGGCATTCCTGAACGACAATGCACAGCGCATCGTTGACGGCATGATCGGCGACGCCGAACGCCTGCGTATCGTCGTTTCCAGGGGACCATTGGGCGAGCGCCTGATCGATGCCGGCGCCAAGACCGTCGGCAGCGTCGAGGCCGGGATGCGCATGGCTGAGGCTGCGATGGGCGGTCTCGGCAGCGTTTCGGTGTTCATGGATCGCGCGTCACAGCAATGGCCGTTCACCGTCGAAGCGCGATCTTCGCAGCCGGTGCTGGCCTGCCTGGGCAGCCAGTATGCGGGCTGGAACCTGTCTGGCCAGGACTATTTTGCGATGGGATCTGGGCCTGCGCGGGCCCTCGCCCGGGTCGAACCGCTGTTCGAAACACTTTCCTATCACGACATCGCATCTTCCGCGGTGCTTATCCTTGAGACGGCCGAACCGCCTCCCCGCGCGACCGTTGAGAAAGTGAGCAAGGCAACTGGACTGGCGACGGAAAAGCTCACCTTCCTCTATGCGCCGACACAAAGCCTTGCCGGCGGCGTGCAGATCGTGGCGCGCGCGCTCGAGGTTGCCCTGCACAAGATCAACGATCTCAAATTCCCGCTGGAAAACGTTGTCGACGGCATCGGAACGGCGCCGATCCCCGCCCCCCATCCGGATTTCCTGACCGCTATGGGCCGAACCAACGATGCCATCATCTATGGCGGCAGCGTCCAGCTCTTCGTCAAAGGATCGGCGAAGGAGGCTGGCAAACTCGCGGAAAAACTTCCCAGCAGCGCCTCACGGGACTACGGCCAACCCTTCGCCGAGATCTTCACGCGGTTCAAAGGCGATTTCTATGCCATCGACCCGCTGCTGTTCAGCCCGGCTGAAGTGATCGTGACAGCGATCGAAACCGGCGATACGTTTCGCGCCGGTCGGCGTGATCTGAAGATGCTCGAACGGAGTCTCGGCTAGGGCATGGCGGTGCAAAGGGATTCGTCTGTCATTCGCCCGCCCGGCGACTGCCTTCCGTGCAGCCCTGCCGCGGACGCTACCATGAGGGCGTGGAATCGCTCGCGCCGCCGACATTCCCGCACCCGAGAGGCCACATGATCCCTCGCATCCTGATCGTCAGCGACAAAGTGGACACCGGCTCCAACGGCCTGGCGGCAGGACTTGGTCGGGGGGGCGGCGCCGTTACAGCCGTGCCGCTGGCGGCGATCGCATTCGATACCAGCAGCCCGAGCGGACTTACGATCCCCGGCTTCGGCGGCACGCTGCCCGACGCCGTGCTCGTCCGTTCGATCGCCGCCGGATCGTTCGAAGCGGTTACCCGGCGCCTCGGGGTGCTGCACGCGTTAAGCAGACTGTCGGTTCCCGTATGGAATTCCGCGCAGGCGATCGAGCGCTGCGTCGACAAGTCGATGACGACATTCCTCCTGAAAAATGCCGGCCTGCCTACGCCACGCACCTTTGCCGTAGAAGGACTTGCCGTCGCCGAGGAGGTCGCGGCGCAAGAGCTTCCGCGGGGATCGCTGGTGCTGAAACCATTGTTCGGGGCGCAAGGCCGCGGCATAAAGCTGATCCGCACGCTCTCGGACCTGCCGGCCGCAGAAGAGGTGAACAGCGTCTACTATCTTCAGCAATATGTGTCGCGTGCCGGTCCGCCTTTCCGGGATTTCCGCGTGTTTGTCTGCGCCGGAGAGACCGTGGCGATGATGAGCCGCATCAGCGACGACTGGATCACGAACGTCAACCGGGGTGGCGTGCCGGAACAGGTTTCCGAACATGGCAAGGCGGAACTGGCATCGCTGGCCGTCGCTGCGTCAGCCGCGGTCGGCGCGGATTTTGCCGGCGTGGACATCGTGCGGGCTGACGACGGCAATCTGTTCATACTCGAAGTGAACAGCATGCCCGCATGGTCGGGATTGCAGTCGGTGGTCGCCGTGAACATCGCCGAAGCAATCGCCGATGCCTTGCTGAAACTTCTGGCCGACCGCGCCGAGGCGGCCGCCGCACCGCGGCCCTACCGTTTTGCCGCGCCTGCGAATTCGTGAGGGCGGGCAAGTTGGCGCTTTCGCGTGAACGCCTCCGGGCCAGCTATAAGAATGCCTGCAGGATGGAGATCGAAGCCCTAAAGCCGGGCAACGTCCATCTGTTCGCCGACGGACACGGCATGTCCGCCGCCCAGTTCATGACAAGTGCGGAGGTTTCCTCCGGGCCGCTGACCGATCCTCGTCTGCCGGTCGGGCAGCGGATGCTGGAGGCGGTGCGCGCGACACGACTGGCGGTCGCAACCAACACCAATCTCGGAATCATCCTTCTGGCAGGGCCTCTGATATGCGCTGCCGAAATGGGCGGTGACAGACTGCGCGACAATCTCGATTCGCTGCTTCGGGCTTTGAGCGTGCAGGATACCAAGGCGGTATTCGAGGCGATCGTCACGGCCGCGCCAGGCGGCCTCGGAGAAGCCGCCAACGATGTGCGGCAGGAGCCGAAGGTCCATTTGCTGGACGCGATGAGGGAGGCTGCCGACCGCGACATGATCGCTCGCCAGTACAGCAACTGTTTCGGCGACGTGTTCGGGGTCGGGCTCGCCGCGCTGGATGGAGCGTTGGCACGTGAAGAAGACGGCATGTGGCCGACGGTGTTCGTCTACATGGCGTTTCTCGCCGACTTCCCCGACAGCCATGTGATGCGCAAGCACGGCGTTCACGTCGCAAATCAGGCGCGGCAGGAAGCCGTTGCCGTTCAGGCGGCGCTCCATGCCGAGGGCGACGAACCGTCGCGCATTCGTCTGCTCATGGAGTTCGACCGCCGGCTGAAGGCCGACAACATCAACCCCGGCACCTCGGCCGACCTCACCGTGGCTACTCTTTTAGTCCACACCCTCGCCCTCACCTTGCATAATCGCGGCGTTGGTGCTTGACTTCCAAAAGCGGAAGCTGTGCTTCCGCGGCTATCTAGCCAACCGGTCCGGGCAAATCCGGACGCTGCCAACAAGGATAGCTGTCCATCGAGCGCCTGCTCGGTTGCAGCGTCCGTGGACATCATAATTGTGTCTTGGAGGAAATTGGCATGGCAAAAATATCAAAGGTTATGGTCGGTGAATCGCTGGTGGGAGACGGCAACGAAGTCGCGCATGTCGACCTGCTCATCGGCCCGCGGGGGAGCGCGGTCGAAACGGCATTTTGCAACGCGCTTACCAACAACAAGGACGGCTTTACTTCGCTTTTGGCGGTGATCGCGCCCAATCTTCAATGCAAACCCAACACCGTGATGTTCAACAAGGTCACGATCAAGGGTGCCAAACAGGCGGTTCAGATGTTCGGCCCGGCGCAGCACGCCGTGGCAAAGGCCGTGCAGGACAGCGTTGCGGACGGGACCATTCCGGCCAACGAAGCAGACGACGTGTTCATCTGCGTCGGGGTATTCATCCATTGGGACGCGGCGGACGACGCCAAGATCCAGAAATACAATTACGAGGCGACAAAGGAAGCCATCCAGCGCGCCGTTGCAGGAACCCCGACCGCCGCCGAAGCAACGGCCCAGCGCGACAAGGTCAAGCATCCGTTCGCAGCCTAGACAAGAGACAGCCCCGCACAGGAAAAACCCTCTTCTGAGACGGATGGTCTGTTGCGCCGGCTGAAAAAGGTTCTGGGCTTTTGAAACGTCAGCTCCCGAAGGGCGCACGCCCTTCGGGAGCTGACGAGCAACGATGATCAGGCGCCGAGTGACGCGAGGCGGCCGGGCGTGAGCGTAGCGTTGTGCAATGAGGTTGCGACCAGTGCCGCGGCGACGCCCATGGCGGACAAGGCCCTGATGTCGTTCTCGTCGCGGACACCGCCGGCCGCAATGACAGCGCGATTTCCGGCCTTGGCCTTGACCTCCTGCAACCGCCCGAAGTCGGGACCGGCGGCCGCACCGACCTTGGCCAGCGTCATGACAATCACCTTTTGCGGCCAAAGCTCGGGCTCATCGAGAAGAGAACGCGGCCCGCAAAAACTATCGCCGACGAAATCAAGGGACAGGATGAGATCGGGATGATCGCGAAAACGCCGCAGCAATATGTCGTCTCGCTGCGATTCAGAGCCCAGAACAGGAGACAGCGAGCGTTCGGCAAGCGCCGCCAAAAGTGTCTTTTCGTCGGCCACGCCGGCATCGACCCAAAGTTCCGGCGGCTCCGCCATCGTCCTCAGCCGGGCGAGTGCGTCGCTGTTTGGCGCTCCGCCTTCGATAGCGTCCAGATCTGCGATGTAGAAGGTGGAAAAAGGATAAAGCCCACGCAGTCCTTCAGCGACCGCGACCACATCAGGGCTTCGGCTGAGCGGCGTAACGATCGGCCTGTAGCGATCGCGTTTTCCCTGCTGGGCGCGAACCACCACGCCGTCTTTCAGGTCGAGAACGGGAATGATACGCAACGCTTTTTTCACCGACCAATTGCCACCGTCATGAAAGCTTGAAGCGTGGAAAAAAGAAAGGGCATCATTGCCGGTTTCGACATTGGCGGCGCGCATCTGAAGGTGACCCGCGCACAAGACGGTCGCATCGTCGAGGCGGTAACGATCGCAACGCCGCTCTGGCAAGGGTTGGACAAGCTGGCTTCAGCCCTCGACGAAACGGCTCCGATCTACGCGGGTGCGGATCTCAACGCATTCACCATGACGGGCGAACTGTCGGACATCTTTCCGTCCCGCGATGCCGGCGTGGCGGCTCTGCTGGGTCAGATTTCCACCCATTTCCCCGCAGACAAAAAGCTGGTCTATGCCGGACCATCCGGTTTCGTCGGAGTCGAGCGGGCAGCGCAGCTGACCGCCGATGTGGCTTCCGCCAATTGGCACGCGACAGCCTTGTTGGTAGCAAAACTCGCCGGCGATGCCCTGTTCGTCGACATGGGCTCCACCACCACCGATATTATCGCCATCAAGAACGGCGCCGTGGCCAATGACGGCTACACCGATGCCGGACGGCTTCTAACCGGCGAATTGGTCTATACCGGCTTTACCAGGACATTCCTGTTCGGCGTAGCCTCGTCGGCTCCCGTTCATGGCAGGCTAACGCCGCTGATGAACGAATATTTCGCCTCGATCGCCGACGCTCACCGCATCCTGGGCGTGCTCGACGAGGACGACGACAGGCACCCTCCCGCCGACGGCAAGGAAAAGACTGTGGACGGCTCGATCGCGCGGCTGGCGCGCATGGTAGGGCGCGACGCCACCGACCTCACCCCGCCGGAATGGGGTGAAGTCGCGCGCTGGTTCAGCGAGCAGCAACTGCGCAAAGTGCACGATGCAGCGGCGCTGGTTGCCGGAACCCTGTCTCGGGATGTCCCGATCGTCGGCGCCGGAAGCGGTCGCTGGCAGATCAGGCGGCTGGCCGAACGCATGGAACGCAGTTACGTCGATTTCGCCGACATCATCCCCGCCGATGACACTGTTCGCGGGCAAGCGAGCAGCGCGGCACCCGCGTCCGCAGTGGCGCTTTTGGCGGGATATCCTTCGTAAGCAGGTTGCGGCGCTCGCGCCTATGCTCGCGGGTCCTCGCTATCCGAACCTTTGGCGGTCAAGTGATCGCTGACACGCTGCATCAGCCAGCCCCAGGCTTCCTTTTCACCGTCGCCTGCCGTCTTTTCGATGGCGATCGAAAGGTAGGCGATTTCCGCCTCGATCTTGTTGCGCGGCAGCATGCCGAGCCGGCTGACCAGGATGGCCAGCTCAAGCACCGCCGCCTTGGCTCGGTTGAGGCCGGTGAACGGCGCGAGCGTTTCCTCCCGCACCACGCGGCAGAAATGGCGGGGGCGCACACCATTGTCATCGACCGCCTGGACTTCGAGGCCCGAATACGCCAGCGCCGCCTCGAGCCTCGGCACCGGGAACCCGTCAACCGGAACGGTTGGCCAATGCTTGCGGCCTGTCAGGCAGCCGGCAAAGACACGCACGTCGTCAGTATAATTGGCGATGGCGAACGGCACTTCGGCGAGATTGTCGAGCGTGACCGACGGCCGGAACGGCGCGATAACCCAACCGTCATTCTCGGCAATGATGCCGATCGGCGCGATGTGGACGTTGCCTGCCTTGTTGACCGTCGTGATGATGGATTCGCGAATGTAGGGCATGGTCCTAGCGCTCTTTCCTTGCGCGGAGCGTCTTGCCCGGCTCGGCAAGACGGGTACGGTCGGTTTCGGGTGCTGGCGCGGCAACGCCCCATGCGAGCGGCTCGTCCTGCACATAACGCTTGCCGAGGCGCCACGCGATCTCCGCCTTCGTCAGTTCCGCGCCGAGGTAAAAAGCGTGTGCGCCGTCGGCGTTGACGTCCAGCCCGGCAAAAAGTTCGAACGCATCCGTGGCAACCGCATGCCCTTTGCTATTGAAAACATGGATGCCGTCCTCCGCTACCGCGATCCGGAAGTTGGCATCGCGCACCTGGGCCGCCAATGCCTCGATATCGTCGGTTGAGGCTGTGAAAGGCTTGCGATCGTGGACCTGCAACAGGCCTGGGTGATAGCCGCGCGGCAACGCGCCGTCCGTGCAAGCAGCCAACATGACGCGGCGGGCGATATCGTGCTCCTCGATCGTGCGCACCGTGTGTGGGCTGACATGCACCGCCAGCACGTTCCGGATCCGGAGTTCCGAGCAGAGCCCCGCTAGAACGGCTGTAACGCCGGAACTGTCGGCGTCGGTCAATTCGGTGAGATTGCCGGTGCCCATCAGCAATTCGATGTCCGGCCAACGGCGCCGCGCCTCGATGAAGCGCCCGAGTGAAACGGCGAAGCCGAAATGGATCGGGTCGAGCACGGGATCGGCAATGAAGGCGACGCCGGCCTTTTGTGCCGCGGTAATCGCCCGGCCGAGCG
>NZ_RZQT01000146.1:0-13878 GCF_003998485.1 Mesorhizobium sp. M7A.F.Ca.CA.001.04.2.1 | reverse complement strand
CCCCTACTCCCCTACTCCCCTACTCCCCTATTCCCCTACCTCGCATTTTCGGGGTTACATCAGTCAAAACTCTTCCCTATAAGGCCCTCCTAGCCTGATACCAGAATCGCGAGCACAACCGGCCGGGTCTTCCCGTCCCGGTTTTTTGTGCAAGCCGCCCGCCGAACGGACCTTTGACATGCCAAGACGCACTGACATCAAGTCGATCCTGATCATCGGGGCCGGCCCCATCGTCATCGGCCAGGCCTGCGAGTTCGACTATTCCGGCACGCAGGCCTGCAAGGCGCTGAAAGAGGAAGGCTTCCGCGTCATCCTGGTCAATTCCAACCCGGCCACCATCATGACCGACCCGGAACTGGCCGACGCCACCTATATCGAGCCGATCACGCCTGAAGTGGTGGCCAAGATCATCGCCAAGGAGCGGCCCGACGCGCTGCTGCCGACCATGGGCGGCCAGACCGCGCTCAACACCGCTCTGTCGCTGCGCCGCATGGGCGTGCTCGAGCGCTACAATGTCGAGATGATCGGCGCCGATGCTACCGCCATCGACAAGGCCGAGGACCGCGCGCTGTTTCGCGAGGCGATGAAGAAGATCGGCCTGGAAACGCCGAAGTCGATGCTGGCCAACGCCACCGACGTCAAGAACACCGACCGCAAGACGCATGAGGCCGAGCGCGCGGCGCTCAAGGCCGAGAAGCCGGCCGATCTCGACGCCGCGCTCGACGCCTTGGAAACTCGCTGGAACCTCGGCGAAGGCGACCGCAAGCAGCGCTATATCAGCCATGGCATGGCGATCGCCGCCCAGGCGCTCGACCATGTCGGCCTGCCGGCCATCATCCGCCCATCCTTCACCATGGGCGGCACCGGCGGCGGCATCGCCTACAACCGCGCCGAATTCTACGAGATCGTCCAGTCCGGCCTCGACGCCTCGCCGACCACCGAAGTGCTGATCGAGGAGAGCGTGCTCGGCTGGAAGGAGTATGAGATGGAGGTCGTCCGCGACAGAGCGGACAATTGCATCATCGTCTGCTCGATCGAGAACATCGACCCGATGGGCGTGCATACGGGCGACTCGATCACCGTCGCCCCTGCCCTGACGCTGACCGACAAAGAATACCAGATGATGCGCAACGCCTCGATCGCGGTGCTGCGCGAGATCGGCGTCGAGACCGGCGGCTCCAACGTACAGTTCGCCGTCAACCCGGCCGATGGCCGCCTCGTCGTCATCGAGATGAACCCGCGCGTCTCGCGTTCGTCGGCCCTGGCCTCCAAGGCGACCGGTTTCCCGATCGCCAAGATCGCCGCAAAGCTCGCCGTCGGCTACACGCTGGACGAGCTGGAGAACGACATCACCGGCGGCGCGACGCCAGCCTCGTTCGAACCGAGCATCGATTACGTCGTCACGAAGATCCCGCGTTTCGCCTTCGAGAAATTCCCCGGCGCCGAGCCGGTGCTGACCACCGCCATGAAGTCGGTCGGCGAAGTCATGGCCATCGGCCGCACCTTCCAGGAATCGCTGCAGAAGGCACTGCGTGGACTTGAAACCGGCCTCACCGGTTTGGACGAGATCGAGATCCCCGGTCTCAGCCATGGGGGCCTCGGTTCCGCCAACCATGCCGACGACCGCAACGCCATTCGTGCGGCGCTCGGCACGCCGACGCCCGACCGGCTGCGCATGGTGGCGCAGGCGATCCGCATGGGCACCTCGCTGGAAGACGTGCACGCCATGTGCAAGATCGACCCGTGGTTCCTCGAACAGATCGCCGGCATCGTCGCCATGGAAGCCCGCATCCGCGAGCACGGCATTCCCGAGGACGCCGTCAACCTGCGCATGCTGAAGGCCATGGGTTTCTCCGATGCCCGCCTCGCGTCGCTGACGAAGACCGACGCCGAAGTGATTCAGAAAGCTCGCGAAAAGCTCGACGTTCATCCGGTTTATAAACGCATCGACACTTGTGCGGCCGAGTTCGCCTCGCCCACCGCCTACATGTACTCGTCCTATGAAGTGCCGTTCGCCGGCGCGCTGGCCAACGAGGCACAGGTCTCGTCGCGCAAGAAGGTCGTCATCCTCGGCGGCGGCCCCAACCGCATCGGCCAGGGCATCGAGTTCGACTATTGCTGCTGCCACGCCGCCTTCGCACTGCGCGACGCCGGCTATGAAGCGATCATGATCAACTGCAACCCGGAGACGGTCTCGACCGACTACGACACCTCGGACCGGCTCTATTTCGAGCCGCTGACGGCGGAAGACGTGCTGGAGATCCTGCGCGCCGAGCAGGCCTCGGGCGAACTGATCGGCGTTATCGTGCAGTTTGGCGGCCAGACGCCGCTGAAGCTGGCGGATGCGCTGGAGAAGGCCGGCATCCCCATCCTCGGCACCTCGCCCGACATGATCGATCTGGCCGAAGACCGCGACCGCTTCCAGAAGCTGCTGCACAAGCTCAACCTCAGCCAGCCGAAGAACGGCATCGCCTATTCGGTCGAGCAGGCTCGCCTGGTTGCCGGCGAGCTCGGCTTCCCCCTGGTGGTGCGCCCATCCTATGTGCTCGGCGGCCGCGCCATGCAGATCATCCATGACGAGGGCATGCTGCAGACCTATCTGCTCGACACCGTGCCCGGCCTGGTGCCGGAGGACATCAAGCAGAAATACCCCAACGACAAGACCGGCCAGATCAACACGCTGCTGGGCAAGAACCCGCTGCTGTTCGACACCTACCTATCCGGCGCCATCGAGGTCGATGTCGACTGCCTCTGCGACGGCAAGGCGACCTTCGTCTCCGGCATTTTAGAGCACATCGAGGAAGCCGGCATCCATTCGGGCGACTCAGCCTGCTCGCTGCCGGTGCACTCGCTGCCTTCCGAACTGGTCGACGAGCTGGAGCGCCAGACGGCAGCCCTTGCCCGCGCGCTCAATGTCGGCGGCCTGATGAACGTGCAGTACGCGATCAAGGACGGCACGGTCTATGTGCTGGAGGTCAACCCGCGCGCGTCACGCACCGTGCCCTTTGTCGCCAAGACCATCGGGCGGCCGATCGCGAAAATCGCCGCCCGCATCATGGCCGGCGAAAAACTGGAAGACGCCTTCGCCCATTACGGCGCCATGCCCGACCCCAGGAACCCCGGCCACATCGCGGTCAAGGAAGCCGTCTTCCCCTTCGCCCGCTTCCCTGGCGTCGACATATTGCTCGGACCGGAAATGCGCTCGACCGGCGAGGTCATGGGCCTCGACCGCGACTTCGCGCTGGCCTTCGCCAAGAGCCAGCTGGGCGCCGGCGTCGACCTGCCGCGCTCCGGCACGCTGTTCGTCTCGGTGCGCGACGAGGACAAGAAAGGCATCCTGCCGGCGGTCAAGCGCCTCGCCGGCCTCGGCTTCAAGGTGCTGGCGACCTCAGGCACCGCCCGCTTCCTCGCCGAAAACGGCGTCGACGCCCAGAAGATCAACAAGGTTCTGGAAGGCCGCCCGCATATCGAAGACGCCATCCGCAACCGCCAGGTGCAGATCGTCTTCAACACCACGGATGGCCAGAAGGCGGTGTCGGACTCCAAGTCGCTGCGCCGCGCCACGCTGATGCAGAAGGTGCCGTATTACACCACGCTGTCGGGTGCGGCTGCTGTGGCGGAGGCGATTGCGGCGCTGAAGGCGGGGAGCCTGGAGGTCAGGCCGCTACAGGAGTATTTTGCGTGAGGTGATTGGCCGATCTCCCCACTTGAGGGGGAGATGGCCGGCAGGCCAGAGGGGGGCGCTGTCCCGCTAACGGTGCGATCCTATCTGCTCGGCCCTTCTAGCAGACGCCAAGCGGACCTGGCAGGTCAGAACAACTGTTCTTGTCTCTGCGTCTCCGGTTGATCTTCTCTGACCGTCAGGCCAAACATCGAACGCACTTGCTCCAGGATCTTTGTTGCGTGATGCGCAACCCCGGCAGCTCGCCAATAAGAGGGGTTTCCAACTGCCTGTCCATCGGAGATCTTTTTGATGAAGGCATCGCCAAACGAATACGCAGGACCGTCGTATTGAGGGTGATCCACAATACTTTTTGCTGCTGCGCGAATCGCTGCGAAGCTCATCTTTGGAATTGAGCCTCCTTTTGAAATGAGGCTCCCCTTATCGAGCGTATATCTGATGTGCGCACTGGCCCGCGAGTGTTGAGGATTACGCAAGAAGTTAGGATTCTCAATTCCATAGTCAGCGTAAACCACACGCCTCGGCAAATCGGAGCGACTCATGAGAGCGTGATATAATTCCCATTCTCCGCGCTCAATCGACTTTGTTGAATTAAATCCAATCTTTGCTATCTCAGCGGAAAACGTTCCAACCGTAATATAGACATGCGCCCAGTCCTGAAGATAAGGCACGGCTGCTATTTGAAACGAAAGTGCCTCAGCAACCTCTTCTGGGTTTTCGATTTCGAATTCGCCAAGGTCGATACAAAGCATAGCGTCTTTGGCAGAGACACCGACCCCACCAAGAACTGTATCGACCTTCTCTCCCAATCTAGAGTCCTCCAGGTCGCCCAGGGCAAGCTTGAGAACAATTCCAGATTGATTCCGCCTTACAATTTCCCGAACAGCGACAGTCAATGCACCGCTCGGCTCGACGGTAATTGCCGGTATAATGCAACAACCTAGAAGACGTGCTCGTTCTGCGAATTCTCTAATTGGATGAGGTGACGCCGTCTTAAATTCATCATCTTGGTCAAAGCGATGGCTGTCAATTACGGCAGGCCGCTTGCGAAGGTGCTTTGACAGTCGATCTGCAAATTTCGACTGACACTCATCGAGCGAAAGCTTGCGCTTGTCCTCATGATCCCAGTCGTTGGGCATTGGCAATGATAGATGGGGGAGCATGTCGTCCAAATCCCGCGAGCGAAGGCGAGATAGGCCAACGTACTCTCCAAACTTAAATTTCATCCTATAAACGAATAACAATCTGCGCTGCAGTTTTATCACCGAAGTCGTCTCCGTTAAAAACCAAACTGCCTTCGAACGCTGCCCTGCCCTACAAGTTCACTGAAAATAGTAAAATCGTTTCGTTCTCTGCGTATCCTACCAGCCACAATTGCGGGAGATAGTCCATTTGCTGTCGCGAACGATTTAACAGCATCAGGTGATTTGGCGAAACGGACAAGAGAGGTTTTCCACTTCTCGTCTGCAATCAGAGTGCTTCTAGCAAAATTGTCAGCCTCCGATTCCTTTCCTTTTTCAACGCCAATTTCATCACTATCAAAGAAAGCGACCGCATCATCAAATTGCGCATGCAAAACGAGGTGACCAAGCTCATGCATCAAGACAAACCAAAAATTGTCTAGCCTATCGAATCTTAGTGTCAGCCCGATTACCGGGGTATCACCATCCAATATAGTGGCAGCGCCATCCAAATGGGTCTTTTCTAAATGCGGCTCAATTACCACAATAACACCAATACTCAAAAGGTAATCAACCGCCTGTCGGGGGCCGTCGTCGAATTTTGACAGCTCCACAAGCCGTCGGACCCAATCCAAATCTAACGAAAAGAAATCTCCTTTTAGGTTCTTCTTTTTTGTGCGTGCGATCTCGCAAACTCGAGCGTGCCAGGCAAGAAGCGCCTGGCTGTCAGGCAAGGAATTCGCTCTCACTACCTGCCGGTGGAGAAAATTGCTCCAATTCTCGCCGATACTTTGAACCACGTATCTTTGCGCTGCAACCTCAACATCTTCAGGTTCGCTGATATCGGGTCGAATCCATTGCCGCCGCAACATTTCTTTATAGGGTAATTTGTTTAGCTCTATTGGTCCTCTGCTAACCAGTTCAACAAGGCCCGCTTCAAGGTTTGCCTCGATTTTGATACTCACGTTCAGAACGTGGAATAAATCATAAAGTCTGCGGAGGCTAACAGTGGCGTAGTTTTCTGCCTCGTACCTCTGGATCTGCTGCTCCTTAAGTCCCAGCAATTCCGCAAACTGACGCTGTGTTAAACCCCGAGCTAGCCTTGCCCGCTTCAGTATGTCTGGCAAGCCCTCGACCTGTGTCGCATTGAAGGTCTTAATCTCGCCCGATCGAATGCCAGCATACGCAGACACGTCCGACCGCAAGCGATTCAGAGTTTCACGGAGGCTTTTCTTACGAAGCTCTATTACGGACAGTTCGATGCCAGTTCGAAGCGCGTCCCAACCGTCGAGCGACTTCAAGCTCGCTATGACGCGTTCTATTCTCGCATTTAGTAAACTGGCTTGACGGTCATTGTCGGGAATCATGCCCCAACTTTGACACATCAATTTCGTTGCGTCAATGAAAGCAGAAATAGAACTCGGCGCCGGTGAACTTCCGCCACTTCTCACGCCACCGCCACACACTCGATCTCGATATCAAACTCCATCGGCCATGAAGCCACCGGCACAAAACTCCGCGCCGGCGGGTTCTCGCTGAAGTACCTGGCATAGACCCGGTTGATAGCGTTGTAGAAGCCGGAATTGACGGCGTAGATGCGCACCATCACCACATTGTCCAGCGAGGTGCCGGCCGCTTCCAGGCAATGTTTCAGCGCCTTCAGCGACGCCTCGGTCTGCACCTCGATGTCGCCGCGCACCATCTCGCCGGTCACCATGTCCACCGGCGGCGTCGCCGAGATGAACACGAAGCCGTTGGCCTTCACCGCTGTCGAGCACGGCAGCCCGAGCGCCCGCACCTTGGCCGACATGACGGGCACTTCGATGATTTCTTTTTTCATGGCAGTTCTCCCTGAGTTGCAGGGAGCTTATCCCGGCACGGGCGGAACGCCAGAGCGCCGTTCTTCCCTTCTCCCCCTGTGGGAGAAGGTGGATCGGCGCGTCAGCGCCGAGACGGTTGAGGGGTGTTCCAGCGGAGTGAGACGTTGGCGTTCCCTGGAACACCCCTCATCCGTCGCCTTCGGCGACACCTTCTCCCACAGGGGGAGAAGGAAGATGCTGAGCTAAAGAAAACCGATGAACCGTCCGGCGAAAAGCACGGACGTCCACAGCAGCATCGAGAGCACGGCGAGAGCGGTTCCGCCGGCCAGCTCGTCGCCGCCTGTTGCGCGGCGCAAGCGCATGAAGGCGAGGAAATTGACGCCGGCGAGAAGGATGAGTGCCATCTTGGCGAGGAAAACCGGCATCGCCGCATAGGTGCCCGCCTTGACCGAAAACAGCAGCGAGCCTGTGACGAGCGCACCCGCGAACGCACTTAATGCAATGCGGCGCAGCAGCGCGACGAATGCGGCTTGCGGCAGCGAACGGAAGGCGCCGCAGATCCTGAGGTCCATGAGAACGACGCTGGTCAGCAGCGCACCGATCGACATGATGTGGAGCGCATTGACTATGGGATAGGCGACGAAGGAAGCCTTCAGCCACCGCGCCAACGCAAGATGCTCAATGCCGGCGAGGAACTCGGCCATTTACGCCGGCGGCACTCGGTCGGGATAGACATCATAGGTTTTCCCGCCGACGATGACGCGGACAGCTTTCATGCGCTTTTCGCTCGCCTCCACCGAGCGGTTGCCGATCGCGGTCACCTCGTCGCCGACCTTGGCCACCTCCTCCGTGAAGCCGGCGGCGATGGTGCGTGATGGCGGCGCCATCTCCACCCGCCAGGCCTCACCCTCGGCGTCGACATCCAGCGTGGCGTGCGGATTGCCGATATAGATGGCCGTGATCTTGCCCTTGAGTTCGAAAAACCCATCCTGTGTCCACGACCAGCCGTGATGGGCATAGGCCGCGGTGCCGGCGGCAAGCATCACGGCCGCCGTCAGCGTGACGCTGCGAATTGCCTTGAACTGCATCGCTCGTCTCCTCGGTTCATCCCGCAGGCACTTGAGAGTAGGACACGGCGCGGCAACGTCAAATCATATCGAGCGAAAGACTGGACCGCCAAGCGCCCGCCCAATCGCCGGCATGACGCCTTGTTAATGACACCCATGCGCGCCACTCTCTCTTTCCTGGCCGTTCTTCCCCTGGGCTGAAGATCGGACTCCCATCGGAAACGAGGCGAACATGAGCAGCATGAGAGACCGTCAGGAAGGCTTCGAAAAGAAGTTTGCGATGGACGAGGAAACGAAGTTCAGGGCCATGGCGCGCCGCAACAAGCTGCTCGGCCTGTGGGCCGCCGAACAGCTCGGCAAATCCGGTGCTGACGCCGACGCCTATGCCAAGGAAGTCGTGCACGCGGATTTCGAAGAGGCCGGCGACAACGATGTGTTCCGCAAGGTCCGCGCCGACTTCGACGCGGCAGGTATTTCTCTGTCGGATGCCCAGATACGCACCGCCATGGAAACCCTGCTGGTGACCGCGGTCGAGCAGATCAGGTCGACCTGAGCGCCGCTCAGCCTTGATCGGTAGGGCGTGCCGTCCTTAAGGCACAGGGCCACATTGTGGTGTTGGTTGGCCAAGCGGGCTGGCTTCCATCGTAGCGCTCTACGGCGCCCCCCTCTGTCCTGCCGGGCAGGACAGAGGGGGGCGCCATAGTGAACCGCCCTCACCCCTGATGCGCGGCGGCCAGTTCCTTCACGTGTTTTTCGTGCATCTGCAGCGTCGGCAGGGTTTTCTTGGCGAATTCCTTCATTGCCGGGTCGTCGCCGGATTTCGCATAGCCGCTGAACAGCGCGACGGCTTCCTTGTGAGCGTTGGTCTGCATCTCGATGTATTTGGCCTGGAATTGATCGCCGCTGGCACTCTTCAGCTCATCGAGCATCTTTTGCTCCTTGGGCTGCAGGGCCGGACCGGACGGTGCGGTGGCCGAGGTTGTCTGGCCCTGGGCAAGCGCCGCCTTGAATTCCTCGCCGGCCTTGGTGTGATCGGCGATCATCTGTTTGGCGAACGCCTTGACGTCGGCGTCGGTTGCCTGTTGCTCGGCGAGCTTGCTGGACTGGATCTCGAACTCATTGGCGCTCGGCACCGTCTTGATGAAGGTCGAAGTGTCGACCTTCGTCGTGGCGGCGAGCGGCGTGGTCGTGGCGGTCGTGTTCGACTGGGCAAAGGCCGGCGCGCCGGCAAGCAATGCTGCTGCGGTCAGAAGGGTAAGCGTCTTCATGGCATGTCTCCGGTTGGAATTTGTCCCTCGGACACTCCAACGTCGCTTGGGCACTCCGGTTGCAGCTCATGAGGAAGAAGCCTGCGCGTGTCGCCTCGATCGCCCCGCTATATCCGTGCCTGACTCGAACGCTCGTCGCTCCCCTCATTCGCCAATGCGACTCATGTTCCTCAAAGCCATCCGAACTGACGCGGCGGCTGACCAGAGCTACCTTTCAGTGGCAGCAAGCCTCGCCATATTGCAGCTGCTCGTTCCAGTTCGGGCGGCCTTCAGGCGTGAAATCCATCAGGTTCCAAAGCGTTTCGCAGGTGCCGAGGCCACGCGGATCCTGACCGGGCTCCGTCGGTGCGAAATCCAGTTCCGAACTCCAGAAATGGCGTATGCCGTCGGGGTCGCGGTGAAACACCGACAGCAGCGGGATCTGTGAGCCGTCGGCCGCCTCCGCATTGTAGTCGCGCTTGAAGCTGTTGGCCGCCGAAGACACCAGCCGCATGTTGCGCCAGCCCCGATCTCGACCGAGCGTGACCAGGTTTTCGAGCCCGGTCTTGCCCACCACCGCGAAATTGAAGCCGGCCGCCTGGAGATGCCCGACCGCGCCGTCGAACTGATCGAGCAATGCCGTGCAGGACGGACATGGCTGGTCCGGTCGGGCGAGCTTCGCCGTGCCGCCGCTGGTCGCCACATCGCGCTTCTCCTGCGGGTGGCGCGGGAACATCATGTCGTAGAGGATCAGGCTGTCCTTGCCGGGCGCGAACAGCTCCGACAGCCTTGTCTTCGCGGGCTTGCCGTGGGCATCCAGTGCGTCGAATTCATAGTCCTGGCGGATCAGCCCGCCCGGCGGCAGCGCGCGCCGGGCGTCGGCGACCTCTTCCATGGCGCGGCGCAGCTCGATTTCCTTCTTCAGCAATTTTTCGCGCGCGGTGCGGTATTTCGCGGATTCGTTGGGAAAGGTGATCATGATCGGCTCCTTCAAGTCGCGGCGCCGGCGTCCCGGCGCGGTTGCTCTGCGACCCAAGGACGTTTGGCGGTGATCGGCTCCGACATTTATTGCGCATGGTGATATGTCGTAATCCCTGTTCGGGCAGCGTGATCCGGGGGACGAAATGCACGACGACGAGACCGATCTGCGCTGCCCGCAAGTGGTGGCCGACAATGCCGCCAAGGGCCTCAGACTGCGCGGAGAATTCGGCCGCGGCGGCACCGAGATCGGCGTCGCCCGCGCCACCGAACTGAAGAACCGGGAAAAGCTCGCGCCCTCCACCATTCGCCGCATGGTCAGCTATTTCGCCCGCCACGAGGTCGACAAGCGCGGCAGGAACTACGGCAATGAGCAGAACCCTTCGGCCGGCTACATCGCCTGGCTGCTGTGGGGCGGCGATGAAGGCCGCACCTGGGCGCTTGATCTCAAGCAGAAGATCGGCAACGCGCCGGACATCTGACAACGGTCCGCACTACGCTGACCGCTCCTCACCCCTTGACCCCGCCGGCGGTCAGGCCGGAGACGATCTTGCGCTGGAAGATCAGCACCAGCACCACCAGCGGCACCGTGACGATCACCGAGGCCGCCATGATGTTGCCCCAGGGGATCTCGAACTGCGAGTTGCCGGAGAGCAGCGCGATCGCGACCGGCACGGTCCGCTGTGCGTTGTTGGAGGTGAAGGTCAGGGCAAACAGGAACTCGTTCCACGCACCGATGAAGGCCAGCAGGCCGGTGGTCGCCAGCGCCGGCCACATCAGCGGCAGGAAGACCCGGGTGACGATGATCCACGGCGTGGCGCCGTCGAGGATCGCCGCCTCCTCGACCTCGACCGGCAGGTCGCGGACGAAGGTGGTGAGCACCCAGACGGTGAACGGCAAGGTGAAGATCATGTAGGAGAAGATCAGCGCGAACAGCGAATTGTAGAGGCCGAAGATGCGGACCAGTTCGAACAGCCCGGCCAGCAGCGCCACCTGCGGGAACATCGACACCGACAGGATGATGAACAGCAGGGCCGAGCGGCCGCGGAATCGAATGCGCGCCAGCGCGTAGGCTGATGTGACGCCGAGCAACAGCGACAGCGCGACGACTGCGCCGGAGACGAAGAGCGAGTTCGCGAGGTTGCGCACGAAGGCGCCCTCGATCAGCACATTCCGGTAATTGGCGAAACTGATCGTCGTTGGCCACAGATCAGCCCGGAACAGATCGGTCCCGGATTTCAGGCTGGTGACGATCGCGTAATAGAACGGGAACACCGCGACGAAGACGATTGCCCCGACCAGCAGGTAAAAGGCCGTGCGCTTCACGATCCACATCTCAGCGGTCCCCGTCCAGGCTGATCCGGCCGATCCGGATGGTGACGATGGTAAGCAGAGCGAGAATGAGGAAGAGCAGGGTCGAGGCGGCGGAGCCATAGGCGAACTTGTCGAACTCGAACAGGTTCTCGCGGGCGAACACCGACATCGACTTGGTGTGCACATTGTTGGGTGTCAGCACATAGACCAGGTCGAAGATACGCAGCGCATCGAGCGCGCGGAAGATCACCGCCACCAACAGCGCGGGGCGGATCAGCGGCAAGGTCACCCGCCAGAAGATCTGCCAGGGGTTGGCGCCGTCGAGCCTGGCGACCTCGATGATCTCCCTCGGCAGCATCTGCAGCGCGGCCAGGATGAGCAGCGTCATGAATGGCGTCGCCTTCCAGATATCGACGATGAGGACCGCCGCCATCGCGGTGTCGGCGTTAGCCGTCCAGGCGATCTTGGTGCTGATCAGGCCAAGATTGAGCAGCACCACATTGATGATGCCGAACTGGTCGTTGAGCATCCATTGCCACATCTTCGCCGAGACGATCGTCGGGATCGCCCAGGGGATCAGGATCGCCGCCCTGACGATGCCGCGGCCTGGGAATTCGGCGTTGAGAACCAGGGCAACGATGGTGCCGAGGATGGTCTCGCAGGTCACCGAAATGAGGGTGAACCGCACCGTGTTCCAGACGGCACGCCACCAGACAGGGTCGACCAGCAACCCGTCATAGAGGGTCCGGCCGCTTGGCATGTGAAGTACCGAAAAGTAATTGGCGAAGCCGACCCATTGGCGCGCGTCGAGATCGGCCAGCGAGGCGTCGGTGAAGCTGAAATAGACCGTGCGGGCAAGCGGCCAGCCGGCCGCCGCGGCGAGCACCAGAAGCATTGGCGCCAGGAAAAGCCACGCCGAGCGAACGCGCTGTGCCCTCAACGGCGCGTGCGCGGCCTTGGCTGTTTCCGGTTTCATCCCTGTCATCTCGCTCCGCTCGCTGCGGTCCCGCCGGCCGGCTGTCCCAGTATCGTCACCAGCCTCGGCCCTTCAGCTTGGTCAGCGTCGCTTCGAGGTCGGCTAGATTGTCGGCGGCAGTGCCGTCGCCCGAGAGAGTGTTGTGAACGGCGTTCCAGAACTGGCTCGACGCCTCGTTGTATTTGATCCTGGTGGCGGCCGAGGGGCGCGGCACCGCATTGAGAAAGATCTGCTTCCAGCGCGGAATAATCGGGTGTTGCCTGGCGATGTCGGCATCGTCATACAGCGCCTGGATGGTCGGCAGATTGGACGTCTTCAGCGCGCGGTATTTCTGCATCGCGGGCGAAGCGATGAACTTGACCAGTTCGATCGCGGCATCCGGATGCTTCGAATATTTGGAGACCGCGAGGTTCCAGCCACCCAACGTCGCGACCGGTCGGGCGCCTTCGCCGGTGCCGGCCGGCAGCGGCGCCACGTCGAACTTGCCCTTGATCGGCGAGCCCTCGCCGTTGCCGAGCGCATAGGCATAGGGCCAGTTGCGCATGAACACCGCGTTGCCGGTCTGCCAGACGCCGCGCGATTCCTCTTCCTGGTAGGCGAGCACGCCGGGCGGCGCGATGGTCCCAACCCAGCCCTTGACCATATCGAGCACCGCCGCCGCTTTTGGATTGCTGATGGAGATGGAGCCGTCCGGCTCGATGATCTGGCCGCCGTCATTCGACATCACCCATTCGAGCGCGTCGCAGGTCAGCCCCTCATAGGCGTTGCCCTGAAAGACGAAGCCCCAGATATCCCGATTGCCGGCTGCACGTTCCTTATCCATGACCAGCCTGGCGGTGTCCGCCAGTTCCTTCCAGGTGGCCGGCACCTTGGCGCCATATTTGTCGAGGAGATCCTTGCGGTAGTAGAGCGCCGGCGCATCGGTGAAGATCGGCAAGGCGACGAGCTTGCCATTGACGGTCTGCGACTGGATGATCGACGGGAAATGCTCGGCCACGATGTCCCTGGTCGCTGCGGTCAAATCGACGAGCTGGCTGGCGAGCTGCGGCGCCCAGATCACGTCCGTCTGGTAGACGTCGATGTCGCTGTTTCCGGCGGCAAGCCACAGCCGGTACTGGCCGAACTGGTCGGTCCCGGACGTCGGCATGACGACGATGTTGACCTTGTTGCCGCTGTCTTTCTCGTAACGGTCGAGGATCTCGCGCAGCACCTTGATGCCGTCGCCGGTATCGCCCGACACCATCGACAGCTCGACGGCCCGCGCCGGCGTACCAACCAGCATGGCGGCGACGCCGAGCGCCAGGAATGCGTGAGAAAACTTCATGGTGATGGACGTCCCTCCGCGGCCGGCCACGGAAAATCCTCCCACGCGCCGCCAGCTTGTCAGGCCCTCACCTCCCATTGAATGCGAAGCGGCGCTTTGGGTTCCCAAATCGCGCCGTTCCTGCGTGAGGCGACACCCATCAGGGGTGTTGAGATTCAGGTCAGGCCGAGTCGAAAATGGTGGTTTCCGAGAACCGGAGCGGAGCGTACTTTTGGGTACGTGAGCACCGGAAGCGCAGGAAGCCATCATTTGCAGGCCGGCATCACCTGAATCTCAACACACCCTAGCC
>NZ_RZQT01000145.1:0-14167 GCF_003998485.1 Mesorhizobium sp. M7A.F.Ca.CA.001.04.2.1 | reverse complement strand
GACAGGAACAGGCGGGTCGGCGACGAACCGATCCAGTCGGTGGCGTGGCCCTCGCATCCCATCATCGCCGGCGGCCAGCATGTCGTCGTCGTCGGCGGCGGCGATACCGCGTCCGACTGCGTCGGCACGGCCTTCCGCCAGGGCGCGGTGCGCGTCACACAGCTCGACATCCGCCCACAGCCGCCGGAGAAGGAAGACAAGCTTTCGGTCTGGCCCTACTGGGCGACGAAGATGCGCACCTCGTCCTCGCAGGCCGAAGGCGCCGAGCGCGAATTCCAGGTGGCGACGCTCGAATTCATCGGCGAGGAAGGCCAGCTGACCGGCGTCAAGTGCTGCGAGGTCGACGACAAGCGCAAGCCGATCGCCGGTACCGAATTCGTCATTCGTGCCGATCTCGCTTTCATCGCCATCGGCTTTGCCGGGCCGGCCGCGGCCGGTGTGGCGAGGGAATTGGAGGGTGAGATGAAGATCGCCACCGACAGCCGCCGCTCGCGCAATGTCGAGGCCAATGACCGCGACTACAAGACCAGCGTCGACAGGCTCTATGCGGCCGGCGACGTGCGTCGTGGCCAGTCGCTGGTCGTCTGGGCGATCCGCGAGGGCCGCCAGGCGGCGCGCGCGATCGACGAGGCGTTGATGGGGTCGAGCGTTCTCCCGCGCTGAGCCCGGCCTCGGAGCCGCGCTGCGAGACTAACGATTGATCGCGGTCGTGGTGTCGGTCGCGGCTGCGGCCTTCGGCGGCCAGGAGAAATCGTCGGCGCGGCCGGGCGATGCAATCGGTGCCTTGCCCTCGACCACAAGCTTTTCACCGGGCAGGTCCGGATTGGCCTTTGCCGGCGGTGCCGCGCCAAGCAGCTCCGAGCCGCCGTCGAGTGCCGGATCGCTGAGCAGCATCGGCGCGGTGCGGTCGATGACGATGGGGGGCGCGGCCGGCGCCGGCGTCTCGACAGGGGCGCCCGCCGGAGCGGACGGTGTAATCATGCTTCCCGGCGCGGTCAGGCCGAGGATCTTCAGCAGCGGTTTTTCGGTGTAGAAGGCGAGCTTGCGCTTGCCCGCCTTCGAGATATTGATGCCGTCATCGGCGCGCAGCCGCACCGGCTGGCCGTTGATGTCGGGGCCGCTGGTGACGAAGGCGCCGTTCTCGTCGACAAAGCCGTCCCAGATATCGACGAATTCGCCGCCATGGCTTTCTGCGGCCTGATGGTAGATGTCGTTGAAGGCAAGCATATCCGAGGTCATCTTCGGCACCCGGAACGCCGGCATGCCGACCCAAAGGAAGGGGACCTTGGCCGCGGCGATGGCTTTGCCCAGCGCGTCGGTTCTGCGTTCATATTCCTTGGTCCAGTTCTCGGAGCGTGGCTGTTCGCGCATGTCGCCCACCTTCATCGACTGGCGGTCGTTGGAGCCCAGCATGACGATCACGGCGGCGGGTTTTTCGGTCTCGATCAGCGATTTGATCTGTTCGGGCCAGTTGTAGAAATCATCGCGCACGAAGCCGGACGAGCCATTGCTGCGAACGACGATCCTGACGCCGGCATTCTCTGCGAAAGCGGTGTCGAGGCCTTCGGCGAGGCCGGCCGCCATGAAGTCGCCGACCACCAGGACGGTGCGCGCGTCCGGCGCCTTGTCGACCACCGGGGTTTCCGGTTCCGCGGGCGGGCGCGGGGCGCGGGGTTTTTTCGCCTTGGGCCTGGGCCTCGGCTTCTGGATATCCAGGGGCGGCTCAATGCGCTCGCTGCGGCGCGGAAACAAAAGGTCGCGCAACGACCAGCCGCGGTTTTGCTGCTCCTGCGCCATGGCCGGCGCATGAAAGGCGCCAGCCACGCCGACGGCAAGCACGACCACGGCCAGGACGAGCACCGGCATGCGACGAACAAGCCCTGCGATGCGCGCAGCCGAAGCCAATCGTTTCCTCCGTCCCTTGGCGCGGCAAGGCCCGCGCCAACCCGATTGCTACAGTGTCTTTTGCGCGCCTGGAAGGCCGCGCGGCACCGCAGGCGGCTCTATTTCTGCCGGAGCCACTTCAGCACTTCCATGCTCGGATAGCCGTCCTGGGTCAAGCCGGCCTTGGCCTGGAAGGCCATGATGGCAGTCTTCGAGCCGTCGCCGATCTTGCCGTCGAACTTGCCGTCGTAAAGGCCATGCTGGGAAAGCCGCTTCTGCAGCTCCTGCCTTTCCTCGAAAGTAAGCTTGGTGAAAGGCCGCTTCCAGTCCTGCACCAGACCGCTCGAGCCGGCGATTTCGTCGGCAAGAAGGCCGACGGCCAGCGCATATTTGTCGGCGTTGTTGTAGGCCTTGATGACCGTGAAATTTCTGATCATCAGGAAGGCCGGCCCGCTGCGGCCGTCGGGCACCTTCAGCGTCGCCTTGTCGGAGCCGTTCTTGAACGGCTTGCCGTTGGCCCTGACGACGCCGAGCGCCTGCCACTGCGACAGTGTCTTGGAACCGCCGGGAAATTTTCCGGCTGGCAAGGCGACCTCATAGCCCCAGGTCTTGCCTGCCTGCCAGCCATTCTTCTTCAACAAATTGGCTGATGTCGCCAGCGCATCGGGGATCGAATTCCAGATGTCTCGCTTGCCATTGCCGTCCATGTCCACGGCATAGTGCAGATAGCTGGTCGGGATGAACTGGGTGTGGCCCATGGCGCCGGCCCAGGATCCGCTCAGATGGCTTTCGTCGATGTCGCCGGTCTGCAGGATCTTCAGCGCGGCGATCAGCTGTGTGCGGGCGAATTTCGCCCGCTTCGGATCGGCGTAGGCCAAGGTCGCCAGCGAGCGCACGACGTTGCGCATGATGTCGTCGCGCTTGAGGATCTCGCCATAATTCGATTCCATCGACCAGATGGCCAGCAGGATGTAGCGGTCGACGCCGAACCTGGCCTCGATCCGATCCAGCCACGGCTTCCATTTCCTGGCCATCTGCTGGCCGACGGCGACGGACTGATCATGGACGCGGTTGTCGAAATAGTCCCAGGCGGGGGCCGTGAATTCAGGCTGCGTGCGCGCCTTTTCCAGCACCACGGGATCGATATCCCTGATGTTCCTGAAGGCCTGGTCGTATAGGGCGCCGGAAACGCCGCTCTGCACGGCGGTGGCGCGGAAGCCGGCGACCCATTGCCGGAAACCGGCATCGGCGAAAGCGGGGCCAGGCATCAGCAGAGCGAGCGATAGGCTGGCTGCCGCCATGACGCTGGTAAGAATTTTTGCGGCATTGCGAACGGACATCTTTTCCTCCTTCTCTGTCTCAGGAAAGACCATTCATCGCCGAACCAGGTTAGGAATTAGTTTACCATAGGTGCCACCGGGAACGAAAAGACGCTTCGAAGCTTTACCGGTGGACGCTCCCCTCAGTTTCCCAGTAATCCCCAATTCCGGCGTGAAAATGTCTTGAAACGGGGATTGCGGAGCTGGCCCTCAAACGGATAATTGAAAGCATGAAGAGAGTTCGCAAGGCAGTCTTCCCGGTCGCCGGCCTCGGCACACGGTTTCTTCCGGCCACCAAGGCTGTCCCCAAGGAAATGCTGACCGTCGTCGACCGGCCGGTGATCCAGTATGTGGTGGATGAGGCGCGCGAGGCCGGCATCGAGCATTTCATCTTCGTCACCGGTCGCAACAAGGCCGTCATCGAGGACCATTTCGACATCCAGTTCGAACTCTATGACACGCTGGCCCAGCGCGGCAAGGACGACCAGCTCGCCCGCCTGCAGCGGCTGCAGCCGGCGCCGGGGCAGACCAGTTTCACACGCCAGCAGGTGCCGATGGGACTTGGCCACGCCGTCTGGTGCGCCCGCGAGCTCGTCGGCGACGAGCCCTTCGCGCTTTTGTTGCCTGACATGATCATGCAGTCGGAGAAGAGCTGCACGAAGGCAATGGTCGAGCTCTACGAGGAGACGGGCAACAACATCATCGCGGTGCAGGAATGCGATCCCGCCGAAACCCACAAATACGGCATCGTCGGCCGCGGCGAGGACACGCATCACGGCTTCCGTATCACCGAGATGGTGGAAAAGCCGAAGGCCGGCACCGCGCCGTCCAACCTCTACATCAACGGCCGCTACATCCTGCAGCCGGAGATCTTCAAGATCCTAGAAGGTCAGGAAAAAGGCGCCGGCAACGAGATCCAGCTCACCGACGCCATGCTGAAGCTGGAAAAGCAGCAGCCTTTCTACGGCTACCACTATCGAGGCCGCACGTTCGACTGCGGATCGCCGGAGGGTTTTGTCGAGGCCAATGTCGCCTTCGCGCTGTGGCGCAGCGACATGAACGAGAACATGGCGGGCGTCATCCGCACGCTTCTCGACGAGCTGAAGCCGTCAGAGCGCCGTGGCGCTGCGTTTTAAAACATCCTAGCGAGCGGCCGGATGTCGTTGGTGCGGCCGTTCAGCGCTGCACCTTGACGCCGAGGAAGATGCTGTTGGCGGTGTAGTCCCGGCCCGGCAGGTTGCTGGTCAGTTTCTCGGTCCTCACTCTTGTGGTCAGGCCGGCGTAGCGGTTCAGCCACCAGGTCAGGCCGGCCTCGGCGCTCAACACCCTGTCATGGCCGTCGATGCCGATGTAATCACGCCAGTCGAGACCCAGAGCCGCGTTGGCGGTGAGGTTGGCGCGAATCTGGCGTTCGCCGGTCAGGCGACCGGAATAGAGGATGTCGCCGCTCTCGCCCGATGTGGTCGTGGGCTCGACGGTGGTCCGCCCGGTCAGGCCGATTATGGTGCCGCGCTCGGGTGACCATTTGAGGTCGGCGTTGACGGTGGCACCCGAGATCGCATCAAGATTTTTGTCGTCGATCGCTTCCCTGAGCCAGCCGGCCGAGAATTCGCCCGACAGCTTCTCACCCATGTCGAGTGCAAGGCCGGCGCGGGCGCCGAGCCGCGTCGACGAGCGCTCGAAGCCTTCATTGTCGATGCGTTGATCATAGGTCCGGCGGCCGACCTCGATTTCGGTGAAGGGGGTCAGGGCAGGGGAGATCTCGTAGCCGGTGCGCAACGTCGCCGTGTAGAGCGTCGAGTCCTGATCCTTCTGCGACAGCGAGGTGCCGTCCGAGAGCTTGGCGTCGCCGTAGAAGTCGTGCGAGACCGCGCCGGTCAAGGTGTACTGCATCTTGCCAAGATGCTTTTCGACGGCCAGGCTGCCATCGATGGTCTGCCGCAGCGGCTGCTTGCTGACGCCGGCAATGGCGTCCGGCGATGATGCCGATTCCGGCACGGCCTCGTAGCCGAGCTTGGCGATGGCGCGCAATTCATTGTCGAGATCGACATTGAGCTGGCCTTCGATGCGGCCTTGCTCGTCGTGAACCGGGTAACCCGAGACGGTCTCGCGAAAAAGGCCATAGCCGTCGATCGTAGCGGAGTTCTCGCGCCAGTCGGAGGCGGCGGAAAAGCGCAGCGCCGTCTCGGACAGCAGCGCCGACTTGCCTGCACTGCTCGAATCGCCGTTCGAGGTGGCGGTCAGGCCCTGTTCGATCGTCGGCCGGATGACGAAGGAGCCCCATTTGATGCCGGTGGCGGCAAACGGATCATCCTCCAGCTTCTTCTTCTGGCCTTCGATGGCGTCCGTACGCTCCGCTCCTGGGTCGAGCTTCTGCCTGTCGGCGCTGTCGATGGTGAGTGCGCGGCGGTTGGCCGTGTCCGCATCGGTCTCTGCAGCATCGGTGGCGTCCGTCGTGGAGGCGGTCCGGGAGGCGGTCGTGGAAGCGGTGATGTCGGAGGTGTCGGCCGTCGATTTCTTCTTCTTTTTCGACTTGTCGGCAGCCTTGTCCTTGGCTTGGTCAGCCGCATTCTGCCTGGCGCTCGATGAGCGGCGGCGCGGCTTGGGCGGCGCCGCCGTGTCGGCGGACGTGTCGTCAGTGGCTGCCGGCGGGTCGAAGAGGCTGCCGGTCGCGGTGGCGTCGCCAGTGTCGGCGTCGTCAGGCACGGCACCGGCGCTGGCCGGCAGATAGGTGCGGGCCGGCGCATTGTCCTGCGCGGCGTTGGCCGGCTGTTGACCCTGCGCTGCCAAGGCCAGCTGTCTCGCCTTGCGCTGCTGGTCGGACAGGATCGCCGATTCCGAAACTTCGCCGCGCAGTTCGGTTTCCTGGGCATGGAGCGCCGTTGGGCGCAGCAAGGCAAACATGCTGGTTGCCAGCAGCAAGGCGCAGACCGCCTTGCCCCCACGTCGCGTCGAATTTTCTGGCTGGACCCCGGACATCGCCACCACTGCTTGCGCGGCGCACGCGCGCCATACTTACCGAACCGTAAATGGGGATGGTTAACGGAGGGTTGAGGCAGCGGCCCGTCAGCTGCCTGAAGCGCTGATTTCCAAAGGGATTCATACTGCGTGCGTTTTCTCGCCTGCCGTCGTCTGAAACCACCGCACACGTTCGGGCGATATGCCTGGGGCCATTTCCGTTGGACAGCGCGCCGGCAAAGCGCTAATCGCATCAGCCATGCATGCGGGATCCCTGGATAAGAAGCCTTTGGACAGGCAAGCCTCGATCGCTTCGGCGCTGAGGACGGTGGCGACAGAACAGGCTGGTGTCGCAGCCCTCGCCGAGGCGCTGGAGAATGGGCTGGCCGCGCCTTTCGCCCAGGCGGTCGAGATGATCTCGGGGATTGAAGGCCGGCTCATCGTCACCGGCGTCGGCAAAAGCGGCCATATCGGTTCGAAGATCGCCGCGACGCTGGCCTCGACCGGCACGCCGGCTTTCTTTGTCCATCCCGCCGAAGCCAACCACGGCGATCTCGGCATGATCGCCAGGGACGACGCCATCATCGCCATGTCGTGGTCGGGCGAAAGCAAGGAACTCATGGGCATCGTCGCCTATTCCAGGCGCTTTTCCATTCCGCTGATCGCCATCACCGCCGGAGAGACATCGGCGCTGGCGCGGGCGGCGGACGTGGTGCTGCTTTTGCCGCGCGCTCCGGAGGCCTGTCCGCACGGCCTGGCGCCAACGACATCGACGCTGCTGCAACTGGTGATGGGCGACGCGCTGGCGATCGCGCTGCTCGAAGCACGCGGCTTCACGCCGGACCATTTCCGCACCTTTCACCCGGGCGGCCAGCTCGGCGCCAATTTGACGCAGATCCGCGAGATCATGCATGTCGGCGACAGGCTGCCGCTGGTGGTTGCGGGCACCGGCATGCAGGACGCGATCCTGGAACTGTCGCGCAAAGGGTTTGGCTGCGTCGCGATCACCGATGTCGACGGTGCGCTGGTCGGCATCATCACCGATGGCGACATCCGCCGTCACATCGGCAGCAATCTGCTGGCGATGACGGTGGATCAGGTGATGACAAGAGGTCCGAAGACCGCGACGCCGGACACGCTGGTGGCAACGGCGCTGCAGACGATCAACAATTCAGCCATCACCAGCCTGATGGTGGTGGAGGGCCGGAAACCAGTCGGCCTCATCCACCTGCATGATCTGCTGCGTATCGGCGCCGCCTGAACGTTCAGACCGCCTCGACGGTCAGTTCCAGATCCGTATCGGCCGCACCCGTCACGCGCACTTGCGTGCCGGCCGGCAGGTCAGGGCCGGAGACACGCCACAGTGTGTCGCCCAGCTTGATGCGGCCGCGCCCGTCACGGATCGGTTCGGCAAGTGTCGCCATCCTGCCGACCATCTGCGCGCCGCGCCGGTTGAGCAGCGGCTGATCGGTCGGGTCGTTGCGGCTGCCGACCAGCTTCTTGCCGACATAGGCCGAGACCAGCGACAGCGCCAGGAAGGCGAGGACCTGGACCTGCCATGTCCAGAAGCCGGTGTCCCAGATCAGCAGCGACACAGCGCCGATGATCAGCGCGGCGATGCCGATCCACAGCATGAAGATACCCGGCGCGATGATTTCCATCACCAGCAGGACGAAACCGAGAACCATCCAGTTCCACGGGCCGAGTTCGGAAACGATGCGGTCGATCATTGGTTTCGACCTCAGTTGTCGGTTGGGCGAACGACCGGCGGGCGCGCGGCCTGCCTCTGCGAGCCGGTCGTGCCCTCGCTGCGGAAGACTTCCTTGGCGATCTCGCCAATGCCGCCTAGCGAACCGATCAGCGACGATGCCTCGAAGGGCATCAGCACGATCTTGCTGTTGGTCGCGGTGCCGATCTTGCCCAACGCTTCGGTGTATTTCTGGGCGACGAAGTAGTTCAGCGCCTGCACATCGCCTTTGGAGATCGCTTCCGACACCACCTGGGTGGCGCGGGCCTCCGCCTCGGCCGAACGCTCGCGCGCCTCGGCATCGCGGAAGGCGGCTTCCTTGCGGCCTTCGGCCTCGAGGATCTGCGACTGCTTGAGGCCTTCGGCGGCAAGGATCTGGGCGCGCTTGTTGCGTTCCGCGGTCATCTGCCGGCCCATCGATTCGATAAGGTTGGCCGGCGGGTTGATGTCCTTGATTTCGACGCGGGTGATCTTGATGCCCCACGGGTGGGCCGCTTCATCGACGACGCGCAGCAGGCGCTCGTTGATGGCGTCGCGGTTCGACAGGAGTTCATCGAGATCCATCGAACCCATGACGGTACGGATGTTGGTCATCGTCAAATTGAGGATGGCGTTCTGCAGGCCGGAAACCTGGTAGGCGGCCTGGGCGGCGTTGAGGATCTGGAAAAAGGCGATGCCGTCGACACCGACAATGGCGTTGTCGCGGGTGATGATTTCCTGGCTTGGAACGTCGAGCACCTGCTCCATCATGTTCATCTTGGCGCCGATGCGGTCGATGAACGGGTAAATGAAATTGAGACCCGGGCTCAGTGTCTTGGTGTAACGGCCAAAGCGCTCCACCGTATAGTTGTAGCCTTGCGGGATTGTCCTGATGCCTTTGATCAGCAGCACCAATACCAGAAGGGCAAGTGCACCAACCGCAATATCGAAACCACTGAAATCCATTTGGCTCTCCCTCAGACGAAGGCCGCACAAGCCATTCTCGCGCGGCCGACTTCACCAAAGACTTAAGTGTGTTTCAGATGCGTTACAATCAGGTGATGACGGATTGTTTGCGGGTGCGATCAGCGGTTGAAGGCAAACAATCTTGCATCCGTGTCCTCCAACCCGTTGATCGAAGCCGGGACAATCTCGGAAGCGATCTGCGAGAAGGTGACGCCGTTGCCGCCGTAGCCCATCACCGCATGGATGCGCGGGTGGCGGGGAATGGCGCCGATATAGGGCAGGCCGGTGGTTGTGGTGCCGAACGAACCGGTCCAGGCAAAATCGGGCCTGGTGTCGAGATGCGGAAATACCAGGCCGAGCTTCTCGGCGATGCGTGTGCTCTTGTCGGCGATCAGCTCGTCGCGCCGCGCTTCGTCGACAAAATCCTCGTCCTCGCCGCCGCAAATGACCCGGCCGTCGATCGTCGTGCGCATATACAGATACGGCTCCGACGCTTCCCAGATGAACGCTGCGTCCGGCCAGAGCTTTCGCGGTTGCGGGCATGTTGCGATCGCCCATGTCGAGATGATCCGGTGGGCCGCGGCCGGCACGATCTCCACAAGTTCGTAGCCGGTGGCCAGAACAACATGTCGCGCGGTTATGGTCGGGCCATCCCTGGTCGCGACGACAACAGCTTCGGCGCTATCCTCAATCACTGTCGCTTCGACGGGGGCGTAGAAGCGAGCCTTGCGCTGAAGGGATTTCAGCAGCAGCCCAGCCGTCAGCTTACGCGGGTCGAGCGCGATGTTGCCGTGGCTGAGAATGGCGCCTTCGCGGTCGATGCCGAATGTCTCCGCCAGCGGCGCCGGCGTCAGATAGGTCGCGGCGATGCCGGCTAGCCGCCGTGCCTTGGCCTCGTCGCGCAGTTCCGACGGACCAAGTATCGTGCCAGACAGATAGAGCGACGGCGCCCGGCTCAGGCCACAGTTGATGCCGAGTTCGGCGATGCGTCCGGCGAGATTGGAGACGGCGAGCCGCGAGCGCCGCCAGGCCTGCTGCGCCGAGGCTCTGCCGATCATCTTCGAAAGCGTGGAGAGAGGCTGGTCTATTTCGAATGCCACCAGCGCGGTGGTCGCGGCCGTCGAGCCCTTCAGCGGGCCGCGGCGGTCGATACAGATCACCCGATGGCCATCGGCCGTCAGCGCCTCGGCCATCATGGCGCCGCTGATGCCCATGCCGACGACCAGCACATCTGCCTTGACGTCCCGGGTCAGGCCGTCCGTCGGCACCGCAGGCGCGCGATAGGCTGACCAGACGGGCTGGCCAGTTCTGAGGTCGAGTTTGCGGGGCATCGCATTCTCCGGCGGCGCGCCTTAACGCCCCGGAGCTTGTGTTGTTCCGGAGTTAGAGCGGCGAGCCGCTCTAACTCCGGTTGACGAAATTCCCAAGGGAAAGCGCTATTCGCTTTTCCCGGGAAAACCGTTTCACACTTTTCCTGGAATTTCTCCTAGACCCAGCCAGACAGTTCGCGCCGCACCATCGCCTCGATCACCGCCATCCCCTCCGCGCTGTCGTTGAGGCAAGGGATATGGGCGAAATTCTTGCCGCCGGCATGGTGGAAGGTTTCGGCCGCCTCGCGGCCGATCTCATCCAGCGTCTCGATGCAGTCGACGGAAAAGCCGGGATTGACGACGGCGATCGACTTGACGCCGTCCTGTGCGAGTTTCTCCACCGTCTTGTCGGTATAGGGTTGCAGCCATTCCTGCGCGCCGAAGCGCGACTGGAAGGTGATGATCAGTTTCCTGTCATCCCAGCCGAGCCGTTCGCGCAACAGCCGCGTCGTCTTCTGGCAGTGGCAATGATAGGGATCGCCCTTCTCGAAATAGGGTTTTGGAATGCCGTGATAGGAGGTGATGACCACCTCCGGCTCGAAATCCAGCGTCGCCAGATGCCGTTCGATCGAACGCGCCAGCGCCTCGATATAGACCGGCTCGTCATAGTAGGGCGGCACGCTGCGGACGGCCGGCGCGCGGCGCATCTTCATCAGCGCGCGAAACAGCTGGTCGTTGGCTGTTGCCGTGGTCGTCGCCGAATATTGCGGATAGAGCGGAAACGAAAGAATGCGGTCGCAGCCCTGGTCGGCCAGACGCTGGGCAATGCTGGCGGTCGAAGGGTTGCCGTAGCGCATCGCCCAGTCGACGACGACATCAGGCAGGTCGCGCAGCGCTTCGGCCAGCTTTTCGGCCTGGGCACGGGTGTAGGTGCGCAGCGGCGACTCGTTCTTTTCCCGGTTCCAGATCCGGGCGTAATTGGCGCCCGACTTCTTGGGGCGCGTGGTGAGCACAAGTCCATAGAGGATCGGATACCAGATCGCCCTGTTGAGCTCGATGACGCGCGGATCGGACAGGAATTCACGCAGATACCGCCACATCGGCTTGAAATCGGTGCCATCGGGCGTGCCCAGATTGACCAGCATGACGCCGATCTTGCCCGCCTTGACCGGCGGATGCCCAGCGGGCAACGGGCCGAGCGCTTTTGCGACCTTGGGATCGGCAGGGGTGGGAAGCGTCATAAGGGTTCTCCGGGAGACGCGAACCTAACCATCTTGCGCGCGCATTCAATGCAGCGTCTGGCCGCACCTTAAAGCGGATTGTCCGAATGGATTCAGACGACCCGCTTTAACTCTTTGTTTTATGCATGTCGTTCTCCCAAAACCGAGGTCACTTTTGGGCGACATGCATTAGTCCGAAAACAGGACGCCCGTCCGGTTTTCGGACGGGCGGTGTCATTCAGGCATATAAGCGAGCTATTTCGGCGGAATGGTCAGCGTTGCGCCGACAGGAAGCCGGCGGGGTTCGTAGCCCTTGTTGGCGCCCGAAATGACCTTCCACCTGGCGCCGTCGCCATAGGCCTTCTTGGCCAGATCCCAATAGGTGTCGCCGGCAACGATGACATGGCTGGCTTCCGCTGGCGCGGCCTCAGCAGGTTTTGCCGGCTCGGCCGGTGCCGGCGCGGCTGGTTGCGCTGGCGGGGGAGGTGCTCCTTCCGTCGATATGGCCGGTGGTGTGTTGGCGATATCGCCCGAGTTGGCCGGCAATTCAGGCATTGCCGGTGCCGCTTCGGCAGGCTTGGCGGCTTCAGCCGGTGCGGGCGCCGGGGTGGCCGGGGCCGCTTCGGCTGGCTTGGCCGGATCGGTTGCCGGGGCAGGCGCCGCGGCGACGGTCGCGGCTATTTCGGTGATGCGGCCGTCGAGCTTCGGCGTGTAGGGCCGGTGGGCGCCGAGATAGTCGGCAACCACCTGTTCGAGGCCGGGGCCGTAGTCGTAGGCATTCCTGGCCTTGTCGGCAAAGACCTTGTAGCCGTCGCCGCCCTGGCGAACATAGTTGTTGGTGGCGACCAGATAGTCCTTCTCCGGCTTGATCGGCGTCCAGGCACCGCCTTCCATGACCTCCACCGATTTGACCCGGCCGGCATTGGGCGAAACGGATTTGTCGAAGGAATATTTCAGGCCGGCGACCTGGGGGAAGCGCCCGGCGCCGTCCTCGACCTGACTGAGACCGCCCTCGAGGCCGGCCACCAGATCCCTGCCCGAAATCTGGAAGGTCGCCAGCGTGTTCTGGAAGGGCAGCACGGTCAGCACCTCGCCCATGGTGACGGTGCCCTTGTCGATCGAGGCGCGCAGGCCGCCGCCATTGGAGATGACGATCTCGACGCCCTGTCCCTTGACGCGGTCGAGGATGGCGTCGGAGACGAGATTGCCCATCGCGCATTCGCGGGTGCGGCAGCTCTCGCGACTGCCGTCGATGACGTCGGTGGTTTCGGCCACTTCCTTGTTCTTCAACGCCTCGATCGGCGCCCCAAGCTCCTTGATGCGGGCGAGCACGGCCGGGTCGGGGGTGATCGATTTGTCGAGATAGATCGGGTCGCCGCTGGCCGATTTGACGACGCCATTGTCGTCGAACACCACCTTGAACTCGCCGAGATATTTCGAATAGGAGGCCGCCTGCACCACCGGCACCTTGTAGCCGTCCGGATTGTCGACCATCGTCGGGTAGGGGCCTTCCGCCTTCGGGTCGGTGTTCGACAGCAGGGAATGGCTATGGCCGCCGACGACGACATCGATGCCCGGGATCTTGGCGATGACGTCACGTTCGCGCCTGTAGCCGATATGGGTCACGGCGATGATCTTGTTGACGCCTTCGCCCTTGAGCTTCTCGACTTCGGCGGTGATCGACTTGACGTCGTCCTCTATCGCGACGTTGGGTCCGGGAGACGCGAGATCCGGCGTGTCGTTGGTGATCGCGCCGATGATGCCGATCTTCTGGCCGCCGACCTCGACGACAACAGATGGCTTGACGCGGTCGCCGAGCTTGGATTGCGCGTTGGCCTTCACATTGGCGCCGAGCACGGGGAACTTGATCATGTCGAGGAACGGCGCCAAGGCGGCCTCGCCGTCGTCGAATTCATGGTTGCCGAGGGCCATGGCATCGAACTTCATGTCGTTGAGGAATTCGCCTTCGACCTTGCCCTTATAGGTCGTGTAGAACAGCGAGCCCTGGAAATTGTCGCCGGCGCTGAGCAGCAGCACGTTCTGGCCTTCCAGCTTCTTGCGTTCCTGGGCGATCGCGGTGATCAGCCGGCCCGCGCCGCCGATGCACTCGCCCTTGGTCTCCTCGTCCGCCGAGCAGGTCGATTCATATTTGTTGTTGCCTTCGATGCGGCTGTGCCAGTCGTTGATATGCAGGATGTTCAGCGTGTAGTCGGCAAAGGACGCGCCGGCCGACAGGCCGAGGGTTGAGGCTGACAGGGCTGCAATGGCGGCAAGCTTCTTCATCTTCGTCTCCCGGAAAGCTGATCAGAGGCCATTAGCGCTCTTGCTTGACTGGAACATAACAGCCGGCGCTTTGGCCATGTTCCCATCGCGTTCCGGATGACGCAAGCGGAATCCGGGACCCTTTGCCGGCACAAAAAAGGACGGCGGCCAACCGGCCGCCGTCCTTGGAAAACGAATGGTCGTGGGTTCAGACGCGCCTTGTCAGCACGAAATTCTGACCGCTGGAGCTCGTGCAGTTGAGCTGGCTTGTCGACACCATCAGGCAGTTGAAGCTGACCGCGGTCTGGCGGATCAGCGAGGTGCCGTTGATCTGCACCGATGTGGCGCCGGTCATCGTGTAGCTGCCGTCGGCAAGCTTCTGGCCGGTGTCGGTGGCTACCGTCGTGAAGGTGCCGCCGGTGAAGGTCGACAGGCCGGTGCCCTTGGCGTCGATCCACGAGCCCTCGACGCCTTTCGGCGCCGCTGCCATCGGCGGTTTGTCGGGGGCGCTGGGTGCCCAGG
>NZ_RZQT01000144.1:0-14514 GCF_003998485.1 Mesorhizobium sp. M7A.F.Ca.CA.001.04.2.1 | reverse complement strand
CGAAGATGGAGATGCGCGTGACGGGATCAGCCTCTTCCTGGAGGCGGTCGGCCATCTCGTCGGCCAGTCGTTTTGCCAGCGCATCGAATTCGGCAGGGGCTCCAGCGGCCATGTTCCTGTCGCGCTCCGCGGTCTGGAATGTCGCGCCCCACACCTTGCGCCTTCGTGACTCGTCGAAACCGCCGAAGTAGTCCATGAAACCGGAGACAAGATCGGCCTTGGTGAAAATCAGATAGACTGGAAACTGAACTTTCAGCGTCTCGTGGATTTCCCTCAGCCGGTTGCGTATCTCGGCGACGTGGGTATCTAGCTGCCGGTCGTCGAAGCTCATCAGATCGGCAAGGCTGATGGCCAGGATGACGCCGTTTATCGGTTGCCGGGCGCGGTGCTTCTTGAGCAGTGACAGGAAGGAGAGCCAGCTCTTCTTGTCGCTCTCAGCATTGGAATCCTGCGTCGTGTAGCGACCTGCGGTGTCGATCAACACGGCCTGGTCGGTAAACCACCAGTCGCAGGCACGTGTTCCGCCAATGCCGGCCACCGGTTGGGCGTCTCCTGAACCGGCAAGCGGAAAATTCAGCCCCGAATTGACCAGTGCCGTTGTCTTGCCGGCACCCGGCGGGCCTATGACGACGTACCAGGGGACGTCGTAGAGGAAGTTGCGCTTGCCGCTCGACCCTTTGAGCGCCGCCAAGGCCTCATTCATGCGGGCTTCGAGCAGCCGCCCATCGTCATCATCGCGGTCATCATTGTGCGCAACGACGGTTTCGAGCGCTTTTTGCGCCTTCCTCCCCTGCCAGAAACGCAGCCCGTGAAAAAGCGCCAGCGTCGCCACGATTACACCGATGATCGTTGCACGCAGCCAGGCAGGCCCGAGCGGCCGGCTATCGGCAAAGCGGATCAAGGGGCCGGCAAACCATATGGCCGTCGCGAAGCCGATCAGCGCGGTCATGCTGAATATCCGCAGCAGCCAACGCGTCATGGATGCTTCCAGCAGGTCGTCACAATGTCTCCTCCCTGGGGATCATCACATCGACACGGCGGTTCCTGGCGCGGCCTTCCGGCGTCGCGTTTTCGGCGATCGGTTCGTCCTCGCCCTTGCCGTCCACCGTCAGTCGCGAGGGATCGCTGAATTTCGCGGCCATCAGGGCTTCGACGGCTTTGGCCCGGGCCAGCGAAAGGTCGAAGTTGGATTTGAAGGCGCTCGACCGACGCGGTTTGACATTATCCGTGTGGCCGACGATCCGGATCGGTCCAGGCTCGTGCTCAAGAGCCGCGGCGATGTCGGCGGCGATGGGCTGAAATTCCGGCTTCGTCTCGGCCCTGCCGGACTGGAACAGCAGCAGATTGTTGATTTCCACGACGATGAAGTCGCCCTTGGTGCCAATGGCCAGTCCGCCGCCTTCGACGTCCTTGGCCAGCACCGCACGAATACGATCGATCTGAGCGTTGGCCGCCGGTGGGGCGACTTTGGCTGGCTCGACCAGCGGCGCCACGCTGGCGCGCTCGATAGCGACGGGTATTGATGGGTTGAGTGCCAGCAATTCACCTGCGGCGGCGTCGCCTTCATTGGAGATGAAGACCCGCAATGCGAAGAACGCTGCCGCCAGCAGCGCCGACGCTGACGCGGCAACCACCCAAAGCGGCAGGCGGGCCGAGGACTGCGCCATCGTCTCGGCCAAGCCCTGCCAGCGCGGCGAGATGTCTTCACCCGCACGCGTCCTGAAGTAGCGAAGCGTCTCGTAGACGTCGCGTCGAACGCGCTCGAGATTGTTGTCTTCGCGCCTCACGCCGCGATACTGGCCCTCGAACCCCAGCGACAGACAGACATGCATCAGTTCGAGCAGATCGTAATGTGTCTCGGGATGGGCCAGGATCTTGTTCAGTGCTTCGTAGAAGCCTGTGCCGGAGGACTGGGTATGAAAGAACTGCCACGACATGCTGCGTTGCGACCAGTCGTCTTTCCCAGGCCAAGGCAGGTTGCCGATGAGATCGTCGGCTGTTTCGCACAGAACATAACGCGCAATCCGCGCATCCTCTTCGGCAACGTCCGATTTCTCGACCGTCCGGTCGAATTTTTCGATGGCCTCAGCGACATGTTGCGCCAGTGGCTCCGCCTGTCTTTCGACAGGCATCAGCCTGAGTTGCCCAAACAGCATCAGCAAAGGAGCGGCCGCAGCGAGAATAGTGTTTGCCGCGCAGTATCTGACCACCTCGGCGGCGCCGAGCAGCGTGCCCTGCTCGATGGGCGGCTTTGATGCGGCGGCCGAAGAGCTGGTACCTGCTGGGGCACCCAGGGCCGGGCCTTGATAGATGACGGTTCCTGATACCCAGCCCGGTGGCCGCACGACACCAGGATCGAACACGGTTGAATCCTCGATCCTGGAGGTGTCCACGATGGATTGCTCCGGAACCGGCGGCGGTTTTTGCGTGCGCCGTGGATTTGCGCGAATGACGGTCTTGCCCGCCGGACCGAAGGGGTCGTCCTTCGAGCTCATCGCCGATCACTCGTGCAGGCGGGATACCCGCGATTGGGCGAGACAGGCGCAAGACGGTTTCTGGTCGGGTAAAGGGACCGCAACCCCGGTCGGCCGCGGCAGTGTCCGCAGAAGGATTGGCCAGAAAATCCTGTCCCGCCGTAGCATGACATTGCCGCAGACCCCCAGGTCAATGAGTCTTACCCGCTTGGCGAACTGTCGTATGCGATTGTAATCTCAGAAATTGTTTATTGGAACCGGATGCCGGGCGTCGGAGGACTTTTCTGATTGGCCTGCCAGGCGTTTCCTGGATCGCCTATTTTTGCTTGTCGGCTTTGGCGTAGGCCTCGCTGAAATACGCCAGGAAGATGTCCAGCATGCCGTTTTCATGTGCCTCCTCCATGGTCCGCCATGTCGCGACATAGGCGTCCCAGGCCTGCCCCTTCTTCGATGTGAACGACGTAGGCGGGAGTTTCCTGCCGATCGCCTCGGGCGACAGGTCGTCAAGCAGTCGGGAGAGCGCAGCTTGCATGGCGGCATAGGTGGCGAATTCGTGCGTCTTCAGATCGCGGAATGCGTCCTCGATACTGCGCCTGGCATCAAGATAGCCGGCCCTGCGACGGGCGAACATGATTTCGAGGATGTCGTCGGTTCCTGGAACGAACTTCAGCGGATTGTTGTCGGCGGCGCTGATCATCGTTCGTTGTGTGCTCTTGGCCAGCATTTTCGCGGCCGCACGTGCTTTCAGCAGCAACGTCAGTTCCTCGACCACCACCCGCAGGACCGTGCCGATTTCGGCGGCAACTTCATGCGGGTCGCGTAATTGAAGCAATTCCGGCGAAATGCCGGCTCCGATCGCGATCTCCCGCAAGACCTCGTCTCTGGTCGAAGGCAGGGGTGGGGAGTGCGGCGGAATGCGCTGCCCGGGCCGTTGCTGCGCGGGATCGAAGAAAGGTGCATCTTTGAATTCCAGCGGTCGGCCTGTCGCGGGCGGCATGTCTCGCTGCTCGGATTTGTAGCTGGGGTAGCCCGCCGTGGCGCGCTCTTCGTCGATCGATACCAAGATGACATAACGGCCGATCAGTATCCGGTCGCCATGGCCAAGCCGGTGTGGCCCGGTCATGCGCTGGCTCGATCCGTTGATGAAAGTCCCATTGCGCGAGATGTCGTGCAGCCAGAACGCGCCCGCCTCGTAGCGAACCTCGCAGTGGCGGCCCGAGATGAACTTGTCGGGATCCGGCAAGGTCCAGTCGCAAGCATCGCGTCCGATTTCGAAGCCGCGATCACGCGCCGCGTAGCTGGTCGAGGTACCAGCGGGCAAGGCGTCGACATTGTTGATTTCCAGACTGATGTGCATCCGAGATCGCCGTCGATCGTTGATCGGTACTCCGCCATTCTAGCAGCTTGCGGGTAAAACAGGACAGAAGCGTTTCAAGCCGATGAACCGGCTGGTTAATGCATGTCGCCCAAAAGTGCCCTCCGTTTGAGAAAACGACATTGCATGAAACAAGACCTGAAGGTGCAGCGCGTGAATCCGACCAACCGCGATACGGTTTAGGTTTCTGTCGCCCCATGTCCTCTTTGGCCAGCAGGAAAACATGTGGTAGGCTCAACATGGCCTGGCGTGGCGGATCTAAGAAGTTCCTGAACGGAATGCTGTTAATATAGCGGGAACTTCAAATCCATCACATTGGCGGCCGCGTCCAGGAGGGGGCTCGACCCATGCCCAATGAACGTGCCACCGTTGTCCGCACACCGGTTGGCTCCGAGCTGTTGACCTTCACGCATCTTGTCGGACGCGATGAGATCAGCCGTTGTTTTGCCTATACGGTCGGATTCGTGAGCACCGACTCCGATATCGATCCGTTGAAGATGCTGGGCGGGCCGCTCTCGATCGAAGCTGAATCCGATCCGAAACGCTGGTTCAGCGGCATCGTCTCCGAGTTCCGGCTCACCCGGCTGGAAGATCGGCTGGCCTACTATGAGGCGGTCATCAGGCCGTGGCTCTGGTTTCTCGGCAACACCACCGATTGCCGTATTTTCCAGAACAAGAGCGTCGTCGACATCGTCAAAGACATCTTCAAGAAGTACGGTATCGCGGAATTCGACCTGCGCCTGCAAGGGTCTTATCCCCCGCGCGAATATTGCGTGCAATACGACGAAACCGATCTGGATTTCGTGCAGCGGCTGCTGGAGCATGAAGGCATCCTGTATTTCTTCGAGCATGATGACGGCAAGCACACGCTTGTCCTGGCCGATGCGATGAGCAAGCTGAAGCCCGCGTCGGGCTGCGAGAAAGTGCTCTATAACTTTGAAGGTCAGGGTTCGCGGCGCGATGTCGAATACATCACTGAATGGATACCGGGCAGTTCGGTGCGCCCAGGCGCCTATGCCCACACTGACTATGATTTCACGAAGCCGGGCGCCGATCTCATGGCCAAGTCGGCCCAGCCGTTCAGCCACAAGGAGGCAGCGGGTGAGAACTACCGCCAGCCCGGCGCGCATCTCGAAACGGGCCGGGGAGACAGCCTGGCCGCGATCCGGCGCGAGGAAATCCAGGCCGTCCACCAGCGCATCGCCGCCGTCGGGACCGTGCGCGGCCTCTATTCGGGCTGCACGTTCAAGCTGGATAGCTTTCCGCGTGAGGACCAGAACCAGGAGTATCTGGTGGTCAGCGCCGAATACAGACTGTTTGATCCAGGTTACAGAGCCCATGCTGACGTCAACAGCGAGAATTTCAAGGTGATCCTCGGCTTGGCGCCGACCGCCTTGCCCTATCGTCCGCCACGGATCACGCCCCGGCCGATCATGCGCGGCCCCCAGACGGCGACGGTGGTCGGTCCGTCGGGCGAGGAAATATTCACCGACAAATATGCGCGGGTGAAGGTGCAATTTCATTGGGACCGCTTGGGCAAGAAGGACCAGAACAGCTCCTGCTTTGTGCGGGTGTCGCAGACCTGGGCCGGCAGCGGCTGGGGTTTTATCCAGATCCCGCGCATCGGCCAGGAGGTGATCGTCGACTTCATCGAAGGCGACCCGGACCTGCCGATCATCACCGGCAGGGTCTACAACGCCTCGCAGATGCCGCCCTACGGGCTGCCGGGCAGCGCCACGCAATCGGGCTGGAAGTCCGACTCCTCCAAAGGCGGTGGCGGCTACAACGAGCTGATGTTCGAGGACAAGGCCGGCTCCGAACTGGTCAATTTCCAGGCGCAGAAGGACCATAACCTTCTGGTCAAGCACGACCGCACCAAGCTGGTGCAGCACGACCAGTCCGACCGCATCGACCACGACGCCAAGCACTCCGTCGGCCACAACCTCGACGAGGACGTCGGAAACAACAAGACCGTCAAGGTCGGCGTGGACCAGACCACCAACATCGGCTCGAACGACACCGAGACAGTGGGCGCCAACCGCTCGCTGACGGTCATGGCCAACGAGACCATCCATGTCGTGTCGAACTCGACGGAGAACATCGACGCCAATCACACGCAGACGGTGGGGATTGTGCAGACGGTGAGCGTTGGCGCTGCGCGTGTCGATACGGTCGGAGCATCGGAGACCAGAAGCGTCGGCGGGCCGCAGACCAACACGATCGGCGCGACACGGTCCGTGACGGTTGGGGCAGCGCAGGACCACAGCATAGGTGCGAGCGACAGCTGGACGATTGCTTCCGATCAGAGCGTGTCCATAGGCGGCGGCCACACCGAGAGCATCGCGAAGGATCAAGGTTCGACGGTCGGCGGAGGACGCACCGCTTCGGTAGGCAAGGACGATTCGACATCGGTGGCCGGCGCGCATTCCCTCTCGGTCGGCAAAGACAGTGCCATTTCTGTCACCGGCAATGGCACGATCAAAATCGGCAAGAAGCTGGTCATCGACGCCGGTGACGAAATTCTCATCACAACCGGCTCGGCCAAGATCATGATGAAGAAAGACGGCACGATCGCGATCGAGGGCAAGGACATTTCGGTCAAAGGGTCAGGAAAGATCAGCATCAAGGCTTCTAGCGACATCACGATGAAGGGTTCGAAAATAGGGGAGAACTAGAGCATGGAAAAGGTTCGTGATCGCGTCGATGGCGTCGTAATTGGCCAGTTTCTCGGTTTCGGCGAAGACGGTCCTCTGGTAGTATTTCCGGGCAATTCGAAAGAAACCGCACTAGCGGCGCGCAGCCTTGCCGAACTGTCATCCGATATGATCGGCCAGGAGATCGCCTTGTTGTTCGAGGACGGAGATGCGCGGCGGCCGCTCATCGTCGGGCGCATCGTGGAACTGGTGCGCAAGCATGCGGCACCTGCAGTTATTCGCGATGGAGACCGCGTGCGGATTCACGCCGAAGAACGGATCGAATTACGCTGCGGCAAGGCAACGATCCTGATGGAGAAAGACGGTCGCATCACCATCAGAGGTACTTTCGTTACCAGCCACGCCAGTGCCGCCAACCGTATTCGCGGCGGTTCGATCGACTTAAATTGATGATGGTCGCGGGGAGCTACGGCCAACAATCGGACGGTACCGTTGAACATCGCATCGTCAAGGACATTGTGCGTCAGCACGCCGAGCTGGCGGCTTTCTTGTGGGCGCAGCGCGACACGTTGGCCGCCGAGGACCCACCTGAGGGAAACGTGGTCGACGGCGTCGGCAGGCGGCTTGAGGCAAACCTTGACGGCTTGCGTATTGCCGGGGTAGCCGCATGGCCGTTCATCGAGGCTGCCTATGAGGACTTCCCCGAAAAGGGGGAGTTGTTCCTTTTCACATGGTTGGCAATTGAGCAGGGTAGCGATAACAAGATCCGACAAGCCGTTGAACTTGGCCGTGCTTCGGATGACGATGCGCGGGGCCTGGTCGGAGCACTGGCATGGCATAAGGCCGAAACGATTAGTCCCTTGGTACGGCGTTGGATCAGCGCGCAAGACGCGTTCCTACGCTATCTCGCTGTCGCGGCCTGCCGCGAACATGGGGTCGACCCAAAAGCTCTGTTGACGAATCTGATGCGCGATCCTGACGTCCGCGTGCGGGCAAACAGCCTGCATTTGGCGGGGGTACTGCAACGCCTCGATCTGGTGCACGAAGTTGCTGGCGCGCTAGATGCCGACGACGGAAGCGTGCGGCTATGGGCAGCCTGGACACTGAACGAACTTGACCGCGGGGATTTGGCGAGGGCGGAGTTGCGAAAGGTTGCGGCCACCAATGGGCCAAATGCACCGACGGCTTTGCGAGCCTTGATCAAGGCAGGGCCACAGGACGACGTCCGCGCCTTCATGGGTGGCTTGCTCAAGTCGCCCGACACGGCGTCGCTAGCCGTGCGTGGCGCCGGCATGCTGGGCGATCGTTCGATCCTGCCTTGGCTGGTGCAGCAGATGCGCATTCCAGCGCTCGCTGCGGCCGCTGGCGGCGCGCTGCTCGAGACCTTCCCGGAAGCACGCGGCATCGACGGGTTGTTTACGCTCGATCCGACCACGCTTGGGCCTGACTTTGAGGATCACTTCGGCGATTTTGCGATGAAGGTGCCTGTGGCAGAGAACGTTAGGATGTGGAGCAACAGTGTGCTCCAAAAATAATCAAGAAACGCGCCGAGACCGCGACTCGAGCCACGAGCCGATCGATCAGGATCCCCGTGGGGTATCGAGAATTTCGGCGCAGCGCACCGCGGTCATGATCGGTGCCAATGACGCGTCTGTTAGAAGCACAACCGGCGCAATCTGGGTTTCCTCCACCGGCCACCAATCGCTGATTCCGCCCCTTATGACCGCCCATGCATCGTCTGAGCGCCCGGCTTTGGCCAGCGCGGCGGCGAGGAACACCACGTTGTCGAAAATACCGGGCAGGGTGTTGTCTTTTTCAAACATCTGCACCGCACCCTCATGATACTCATAGACACGCGCCAGTCCGATCATATGATCGGCCCGTGTCTGCGGATCCGAAAACTTTTTCTTGCTGCCTTCAACCTTCACCACCGCCTCAGCAAAGCGAACTGCGCCACCAAGCTGCACACCCTGCGGTAAGCGAAAATCCTCCGAACCGTGTGATGCGGCGAACGCAGCCAGCCTTGCGAGTATCTTCAGAAGATCGGGATCGCCCTTCTTTCCCAAACTGCGGCGGCCGATCTCCGCTGTCTTTGCGGCTCGATCCCAGCTTTCGGTTTGGCGTGCCGCTAGCGAGCAAAGCGTGATCTGATCAATCTGGACGTCGAACGTCTCGAATTGGTCTAGTGCGGCGACGGACGTCTCGACATGTCCGAGCACTTCGTGCCATTGACCGCGGTACGCCGAGATCTCCGCGAGAGCCGCTGCGGCCCGGGCCGTACCCTTCTTCACCAGGTCGGCGAACGCCTGTTCCGCTTCTTCGATGTCCCCACCCAGAGCCTTCTTTTGTGCCGCCTCAAGCTGCGTTAGTTTTGCCATTCGGGAATCTCCGGGTTAAACCTGTGAGCGATGTCGCGATGAAGTTCGTCATCGATTTCAAGAGTGTTGTCTTCGTCGACAAAAAAAGCGCCTTCAGCGTAACACGCGTCAATCGTTTTGATCATTGCCGTAAGGCTCTCATACTCCACAGGCTGCTGGGGCTCCCCATGAATGAAGCCGATTATCTCTGCGGTTTCCTTCTTCTCATGGCCGCATGAGGCGAGGTAGAAATCCCCGCCTCCGTCAGCAAACACCGGAAACCACCCTTTGCGCCACTGCGGTGCGTCCCTTCGTTCCATGAATATTTCGACAGCTTCTTCGAGCGACAGCAGGTAGAAGCCGGGGAAAAAGTAAACGGTGTCCAACTGCTCGCCTTCGTTCACCCTGGTTCCGTCGCGCCAGCGATATAGTTGCTCCAACTCCAACGGAAGCGGGAAAGGCAACCGTGCCTCCCAGGCACGGATGTCCATGGTGGACAGCCCGGGCTGGAGCAGAGTTGGCGTTACGCGTCCGAGACGCGTCAGAAATTGAACGATCCGGTCCAGTTCTTCGATCATTGCAGGAGCCTGACTCTAGATGACTTCCACCCAATATGAATCGCCGTTGCCAATATTGTTGTTCTGATAAAACGACGAAAGTTTGCCGCCTTGGGCGTTCTGCTCCGACACCGGAATCGCCGCGACGGCGGCTTTCGGCTTACCCGGAGGTTTTCCACCCTGGGTCGAAGAGGCGAAGGGAAACTCGTCGAGCGACGTCTTTTTCTTGCCCTTTTTCTCGCCTTTGAGCGCGGCTCGCCGGTTCTTGCGGATGGCGCTTCGGCTTGTCTGGCGCGTCAGCTTCTTCTTGCCGGAAGCGGGCATCCGCTTCTTCATGTTGGCTACCTTGTTAGGAAAGGTTGCCGAATCGAAAACGACCGTAGGCAGCGGGGCTGGATTTGCATTCCCCTGCAGGTCGACCGTATTTTTGTTGTTGTGATATTTCTTGTCGGTGTGGCGGCAGGCGTTCTTGCCATCCATCTTGACGTCGAACGAGTAGAGTATCCAATCTGTTGCCTGTTTGAACGTATTGGATTTGACGCCGCCAACCGTTCCGGGTTCGTCACCCGTACTCATCCCGTATTGCGAGCCTTTGTTAGCAATCATGGCGCCGCCCTTAGCGAAGACGGTTGTCGTGCCATTCTGCAATGTGCTGCTCATTGCGAAGTTGGGATAAGGCAAGGGAATGGGGCCGCCCGGGCTCGGAGTCTTGCAAACGTCGGGGATTGTCGCCTTGGAGAATCCGGTGGACGATTTGTGGGTTAAGCCGAGGCCATTGACGGTGATATGCGTCGGCATCAGGCAGCCTTTCGCCTGCCGCCGAGTAGTGCGGCTGCGCGAACGCCGTTCTCGGAACTGGTCCAGATCAGGGACAGGGGTCCGGTCTGATAATTGCGGGCTTCGGCTTCCGCCACAAGGCTGACAAACAAAGGTCCGCTCGCCGCACCCACATCGCCCCAGCAATCGGCAGGGGTCTCGAAATCGGCCGCATCCCTGAACCGACCGGGATTGCGGATGGTTGCGAAGCCGTACTCGTTGGCTCGATAGCGTTCGCCGTTCATGTCGCAGATTATCCGATCGACTGGATCTGTTACGGCCTTTTCGAACAAGTTACGGAACGCAGCACCAAGTCCTTCGCCAAGAACGACGGTCTCGGTTCGGATGCGTTTTTCCTCGTGCGCGCCTTCGATGCCGATCAGTTGGAGCCGTGGCGGGATAGCATATTTCCGGGCGGTTCGCAGAGTTGTCATCAGGCAAAATCCCGCCGCCTCTCCAGGGCAGAACCCATAGATGTTGCCCTCTGAATGCAGTTGTTCATTTTCGTCCAACCACACGAGTGTCTCGGTCTGCAGATAGGTATCGACGCCGCCAGCCAGGCAGAACGTTACGCTGCCCTCGCGCAGGCTTTTTGACGCTTGCAGCATGGCGATCATACCGCCGGCATGGCCTCCAGCAATGGATCCGCCGCCCTGGAACACGGCGTATTGTGACAGACCACTGCGAAGTTGAGCATGCACTTGGACTGCGAATTCGCCATCCTGGCCAGGCCTGGGTTCGCCTGTCGCCACGATTAACGACACCGGTGCGTTTCCGAGGGCGCCAAGCATCGGCCGCAATGCCTGCACGGCCGGATCGAAAGCGATTGCGACAGCGCGATCGGGACCCCGCATATGAAGGTCAATACCCATGTCGCGGGTGACCTTCATTTGCTCGCCGAAGCGGTCGACCATCGTGGGATGTTGCTGGATTGCGGAAATGCCAGCGCGAACCGCGGCCGCACTGGAAGCAGCGTCGAATCCCAACGGCGTTCGCGCGCCGATGCCGACGATGACGATGGCGTCGTCTCTAGCCATCGACGAATTCCTCCGTCCAGATACCCATGCGCGTGGCGGCCGCCGAAACAGTCTGACGACGTAGGCTTATGGTGGTGCTCTTCAGCCGCTCCTCGTCATAAGGAACATACAGCGTGGTCATCCATGTAATGGAGAACTGACGCTTGTCTGGTTTGATCCGTAGCGTATGGATCGTCGGCTCCTCATGCTGCCGGGAGGGTCGGTTGTTGAACTCCGTATGTATGTCGAAGCCGATACGAGGCAGTACGAACTGGAAAAACCCGTCGCCAGTGAAATTGCCCAGCCGCACGGTTTCATAGCCGACAAGTGGCGTCCTGGTTTGCTGATCTTCCGGCGCGCACTGGTAGTATGTTCGGCTGAAATCCAAGGGCAGCAGCGGATCACGCCTCTTTTGCCATTCATCGCCATAGGTGCCCGCATATTTGGCGCGCGGCATCCAGTGCCGCGCCACTGGACCGAAACCTGCTGGCCGGCCGCTTTGGTGATCGCGATAGGGTGCGTCAGGATACTCGAAGTTGGGGCCGGTCCTGCCGATCAAATGTCGTGCATCGACGGCGAAGCCGGTTCCTACGGGGTTTCGTCGGTCCCAATCGGGCGTGGAGGCCTGAGTGTCCGTGCCGCCAAAAGTTCTCCGCCAAGAAATCGGAATCCGAATGAAAGGCTCGGGTCGGCTCATACGCACCAGTACCGGCCCCGGCATAAAAATACGGTCGCCAATCGCACGCACGCTCTTGTCCAACACGTTGCCTATCTTGATACGCGCCATCGACTCGATATTCGGTCGCTGATCAGGCGCATATACGTGGCCTTCTACAAGGACATCGGTGTGCTTCTTTTCAATGACGAGATCGTCGTCATCAAGTAATTCCAGGGCGTCAGCGCTGTGGATAGGGGCCATATTAACAGGAACCTGATCCTTCAGAAGCTGCTGCTTACCGTCGAGGTCAAGTTCGAACGATGCTTTGATCGCGATCAGCCACCATTCGTGGCCGTGTTCGTCGCGGGTCCAAGCTTCCTGGGCCGCAAATGGCGTCTCGTTCCAGAGATTCCACATCGGTCAACAGATCTCCCCACTGACGGCAAGGAGAGATTCGAGGATTTTGGTGGGTTCCTCCGGATCGACGTCGTAAAGGTCGGAGGTTGCGGTCCACACGACCATGCCGTCGATCGCTTCCCCGCGTTCGTCGCGATCAGGGAAGGGAAAAACCAGCAGCGCCTGGTCGAGCGCGTCCGGCGTCAGCCCGGTCTCCTGGGTTTCAAAACAAAGCGCTTCCATGTCGCGGAACCAGTCGGCCCTACGCGTCATCGTCTCGTCCGCAGAGGACATCATCGCGACGATGCTAAGAGGAAAGCGCCGTCCAACCCGGTCGGCCGAGGGCAAGATTACCCCCGCCGCGTTTCCGAATGCCGCAGGCCCTGAGATGAAACGTAGTGGGATTCGTTCGTCCCAGGCTTTCGAGCCCATCAGCGGGACGAGATGCTGCGCCAGCCAGCGGTCCCAAGCGCGCACAAAGTCGCCCGGCAGCCGCCTCGTCACGAAATCGCCGGTGGCGGGCATTTTTCCGTAAAAACCGGGCACATTCATATCTGCGGCGGACATGTGAACTTCTTGAACATTTCGAGGTTGTACGGATTTTCGACGCTGGCGGCCTTGAGCTCGAAATCGGCGTACATGCCTTTCGTGCCCAGACGCAGGCTGTAGACGTCGGTCAGCGAAGTGCTGGCGAAGCGGCCACTGCGGAGCATCCTCAGCCACGCCCAGCTGCCGGTTTCGTTGAGCATTATTTCAGGCGATCCGTCGATCGGCTGGAAGGCGAGCGAGATGACGCCCGTGCCGTCCTTGCCGGGCCATGTCATGGGTTGCGGCCGCGTTGCGTTGTTGTAGTAGACGAGGCTCTGGCCATCGAGATTGAGCGTGACGCGCGTGACGTTGGGAGACAGGTCCTTCGGTTCAAGCGTGAAGCTCATCACGGGTCCGCTGCCGCCCGCAAATAGATCGTCGCGGATGTGCCTGGCCTGCTCGAACGCCGCCAAGGCCGAACCGTCAAGGCCGAAATCGGCGCGCCATTTCCATGGCTGGCTGGTCATGTCGACATAGTTGATCAGATGGTCGTTGATGAAACCGTCAATCAGCCCGGCCGGCCCAAAGAGGCGGGCGAAATCCCGTACGTTCACGTCCACCGCGCTCTCGGCGCTGAACGGATAGCGGTCGTTCAGCGCCGCCTGGCAGAAAGGCAGGATATCGGCCCGCCAGATGGCGTTGAGCTCCGAAGTGACCGCCTTCTGAGTCAAATTGCTGGTGTCGCCGGCAATCCCGCCCAGCCAAATGCTGATAGGGTCGGGCAGGATCTGTGCCTGCCGGGCGACCGCTCCCGTCAGTTCGGCAAGGCCGCCCTGCTTCTTGATAGCATCCTGCGGATTGGGGTTCGCGGTGACCGTCTGCAGCACGTTGGATAGCGCGGTCAGCGCGACGACCGCGGCATCCAGTGCCGGCGGCTGGCCATCGACCTCGGCAATGGTGCTCTTGAGTGGTTTGAAATGTTCGGCCACAAGATTGCCGGTCAGGTCCACCTCGCTGGCCGAACCCGCCCGTGGCAACAGTTTTGCCCCTGTTTTCACTATCTTGCCAAGCTTGCCCAGTTTGCCGAGCAGTTTCGAGCCGCCTTTGGCTGCCGCCTTGTCATCTCCGGCGGGCGCGTCATCCGAACGGGTGAGCTCCGTCTCTTGCACCACTGCCGTCAGCAGGCGCTTCAGCGCGGAATCGGCGCTCGAAAGATCCTTGAGGTTCTCACTGGCGACGATGAGATCGGTCAATGGCGCGAGCCTCATGTCGCGCAGGAAGCTGTCCCATTGCGCGATATAGTCGTCATAGTAGAGCTTCAGAATATCCTCGGACAGCGCGGAGACCGAGGTTTCGGAGTTCTCTGAGCAGCCGCCAGCGAAAACGGCACGATCGAGCGCCGCCTGTGCGGCGACATCGTCGATGCGATCGAGAATGACGTCGTGAAAGCCGGCATAGGTGAATGCTCCGGAAATGCCGACGCGAAGCGTCTTGGCGGAACGCCGCGCGAACACCTTGCTGCCGTTGGGGCCGGCGAAATTCGCCGGGATCCACTCCTTGAGCCCGGCCACTGCCGGATCGGCCAGCAACTGTTTGTAGGCGCGCGCCGGCAACGAAATGGTACACACCGTTTTCAGCGCTTCGGCAACCAGGGCCTGGTCGGGCGCGACATAGCTCTCGTCG
>NZ_RZQT01000143.1:0-14755 GCF_003998485.1 Mesorhizobium sp. M7A.F.Ca.CA.001.04.2.1 | reverse complement strand
AAGCTGCACTTCGTCTGCGCCGCTTTGCTTCCAGCTACCGTTGCGAGGCAGCATGATCGCCAAGGCAGTTCCCGCCAAAGCAAGAGCGGTCATCATCGGCGGCGGCGTTTCCGGCTGCTCGGTCGCCTATCACCTGGCCAAGCTCGGCTGGACCGATATCGTGCTTCTCGAACGCAAGCAGCTGACGTCGGGCACGACATGGCATGCCGCCGGCCTGATCGGCCAGCTGCGCGGTTCGCAGAACATGACGCGGCTGGCGAAATATTCCGCCGACCTCTACGTCAAGCTGGAAGCAGAGACCGAAGTCGGCACCGGCATGCGCCAGGTCGGTTCGATCACCGTGGCGCTGACCGAGGAGCGCAAGCACGAGATCTACAGGCAAGCGTCGCTGGCGCGTGCCTTCGATGTCGACGTGCGCGAGATTTCGCCCAGGGAAGTCAGCGAGATGTACCCGCATCTCAATGTTTCCGATGTCGTCGGCGCCGTGCATCTGCCGCTCGACGGCCAGTGCGACCCCGCCAACATCGCCATGGCACTGGCCAAGGGCGCGCGCCAGCGCGGTGCGACCATCGTCGAGAACGTCAAGGTCACCAAGGTCCACAGCAAGGCCGGCCGCGTCACGGGCGTGTCCTGGACACAAGGCGAAGAGCAAGGCACCATCGAGGCCGACATCGTCGTCAACTGCGCCGGCATGTGGGCGCGCGAACTGGGAGCGCAGAACGGCGTCACCATCCCGCTGCACGCCTGCGAGCATTTTTACCTCGTCACCGAGCCGATCCCCGGCCTCACCCGCCTGCCGGTGCTGCGTGTGCCCGACGAGTGTGCCTACTACAAGGAGGACGCCGGCAAGATGATGCTGGGCGCTTTCGAGCCGGTGGCAAAGCCCTGGGGCATGGACGGCATCCGTGAAGATTTCTGCTTCGACCAACTGCCGGAGGATATGGAGCATTTCGAGCCGATCCTCGAAATGGGCGTCAACCGCATGCCGATGCTGGCGACCGCCGGCATCCACACCTTCTTCAATGGTCCCGAGAGTTTTACGCCCGACGACCGCTACTATCTCGGCGAGGCGCCGGAACTGTCCGGCTACTGGATGGCGACCGGCTACAATTCGATCGGCATCGTCTCCTCCGGTGGCGCCGGCATGGCGCTGGCGCAGTGGATCAATGATGGCGAAGCCCCCTTCGACCTGTGGGAAGTAGACATCCGCCGTGCCCAGCCGTTCCAGAAGAACCGCCGCTATTTGAAGGAGCGCGTCTCTGAAACGCTTGGCCTGCTCTATGCCGATCATTTCCCCTATCGTCAGATGGCGACGTCGCGCAATGTCAGGCGCTCGCCGCTGCACGAGCATCTGAAGGCGCGCGGCGCTGTCTTCGGCGAAGTCGCCGGCTGGGAGCGCGCCAACTGGTTCGCCCGCGAGGGCCAGGAGCGCGAATACCGCTATTCCTGGAAGCGCCAGAACTGGTTCGACAACCAGCGCGAGGAACACCTTGCGGTCAGGAATGGCGTCGGCCTGTTCGACATGACCTCGTTCGGCAAGATCCGTGTCGAGGGCCGCGACGCCTGTGCTTTCCTGCAAAGACTATGCGCCAACGACATGGATGTCGCGCCGGGCAAGATCGTCTACACCCAGATGCTCAACAAGCGCGGCGGCATCGAGAGCGATCTGACGGTCTCGCGGCTGTCGGAAACCGCCTACTTCCTCGTCGTCCCCGGCGCCACGCTGCAGCGCGACCTGGCTTGGCTGCGCAAGCACGTCGCCGATGAGTTCGTCGTCGTCACCGACGTAACGGCGGCCGAAAGCGTGCTCTGCCTGATGGGCCCGGACGCGAGAAAGCTGATCCAGAAGGTCAGCCCCAACGATTTCTCCAATGAGAAAAATCCGTTCGGCACGTTCCAGGAGATCGAGATCGGCATGGGCCTGGCCCGCGCCCATCGCGTCACCTATGTCGGCGAACTCGGCTGGGAACTCTATGTCTCGACCGACCAGGCGGCCCATGTCTTCGAGGCGATCGAGGAGGCCGGCGCTGATGTCGGCCTGAAGCTCTGTGGTTTGCACACGCTGGATTCCTGCCGCATCGAAAAGGCCTTCAGGCATTTCGGCCACGACATCACCGACGAGGACAATGTGCTGGAAGCCGGCCTCGGCTTCGCGGTGAAGACCGCCAAGGGCGACTTCATCGGTCGCGATGCCGTGCTGCGCAAGAAGGAAGCCGGCCTGTCACGCCGGCTCGTACAGTTCCGGCTGAAGGATCCGGAACCCCTGCTCTTCCATAACGAGGCGATCCTGCGCGACGGTAAGATCGTTGGTCCGATAACGTCTGGCAATTACGGCCATCACCTCGGCGGCGCAGTCGGGCTGGGCTATGTGCCTTGCGAGGGCGAGAGCGAGGCGGATGTGCTGGCGTCGTCCTATGAGATCGAAATCGCCGGCGAGCGTTTTGCGGCGGAAGCCTCGCTGAAGCCGATGTACGATCCGAAATCGGAGCGGTCGAGGATGTAGTGCCTTCTCGCCTCCCCCTTTGTGGGGGAAGGAAGGGAAAGTCGCCCTCTCAAAACCTTTCCAGCTTCCCTCGCACCTTCGCCAGAAACGCCGCCCTTGTCGCCGGTGTCGAGGCATCCATCAAATAGTGCGCCAGGAAAAAGGTCCGGCAGCGCGTGGCACACAGCGCCCGCATGCCACGCAAAAGGGTCTTGCGTCCCGGCTGGCCGACGACGACGCTCCACCAGGTCGGGGCGCCGCAGGTGGTGATGACGCCGACCTTGGTTACATGCGTCATCAGCGACTTGATCCGTCCCTTGCCGGCCGGCAGCTTGAAGGCGACGTCCGTTGCCCACACCCGGTCGAGCCAGCCCTTCAGCATCGCCGGCAGTCCGTACCACCAGGTCGGATAGACGAACAGGATCGCTTCGGCCCAGTTGAGCAGTTCGAAATGCGGCTTCAGTGCCGGGTCCTGCGGCGCCTGGTCATTGTAGGAGCGCCGCTCGTCGCAGCCCATCACCGGGTCGAATTTCTCCGCATAGAGGTCGAGCAGCCGCACCTCCCAGCCTCGTCGCATCAGCACGTCGATGGCAGTGTCGCGGATGGCGGCGCAAAAGCTCTCGGGTACCGGATGGCAGTAGACCACCAGGGCGCGCATCAGAACTCATCCATGCGGGCCGCGACCTTGGTCGTGAAAGCCTTGCGCGTGCCGTCGGTAGACAGGTTCATCGCGTAGTGCGCGAGGTAGGTCACCGGCGCGCCCGGTTTGACGGTGGCGCGCAGCATCCGCTTGATCAGCCTGCGCGGCGGATCGCCCATCAGCATGGCGCGGAACCGGCTGCCGCCGTAGGTGGTCACCGCCGCAACCTTGCGAATGTTGTGCAGCGACGGCTGCGCCTTGCCGTCGACCAGTTTGAACGACACGCCGGGCAAGAACACGCGATCGAAAAAGCCTTTCAGGATCGCTGGAAAGCCATAGTTCCAGACGGGATAGGAAAGCACCAGCGCATCGGCGCGCAGCAGGCGCTCGACATAAGGCGCGACAGCGTCGGCGGGGCCACGTGGGTTGTGGTAGTCCAGCCGCTCCTGGCGCGTCAGTCGCGGATCGAAACCCTCGGCATAGAGATCGCAGTCGTCGACCGTATGGCCCGCCGCCGTCAGGCGCTCGACGATCATCCGGTGCAGGCCGGCATTGAAGCTGGTCTCGACCGGATGGGCGTAGAGGACGAGGATGTTCATCATCCTACCTTCTGCAGCCCCCTGAACAAAAAAGTCCGCCCGGAACGGTAGTCGTAGTCCGGGTTCTCCCAGGCGATCATCTTGCCGGGGTTGAGGAGCCCTTGCGGATCGGTCTCGCGCTTGAAGGCGAGTTGCACCGCGTCGGTCTGCTTCATGCCGCCCTCTTCCAGCGTGTAGCGATGCGGGTTGAAGATCGGGCAACCGTTCGCTTCATGCAGGCGCACGATCTCGTCGAGCCGCGCCTCGGTCGTGAACTTGACCAGCGGCAGGCCGAAGCAGGTAATGTTGCCGTCCAGCCGCACGAATTCGAGATGCGAGAAAACCTCGCCCGGAAACATCGCATCCATCTTCTCGACAAGCGCCAGCTGGTTGGGAAAGGGATAGAACGACTGCAGATAGGTGATCGAAGGGTCGACGCGCAGCGCCCTCAGCGTGGTGTGGTTCCAAGCCAATTCATAGGCCGGCGGCAGGCCTTTTTTCTCATCCGGCGTCGCCGTGGCCGCATTGTAGATCACCTCGCCGCCGGCACGCCGGGTGAAGGCAAGAAAAGCGTCCAGCCCATGCTGCGCCACCATGACGACGCAAATGCTCTGCCCGTCGCTCAGGAATTTCTGGTGCCGCTTGAAATAGAGCTGCGGCACGGGTGCCGCTATCGGCGTGATCAGCTTGGTCAGGATGCCATCCTGACACGCCAGCGCATTGCCATAGCGGGCCGCATCCATGAAAGCGTCGAAGCCGACAATGACGTCGATCCAGTCATAAGCCGCGGTCAGCGGCATCTCGACTTCCGATATGATGCCGTTGGTGCCGTAGGCATGGGTCACCTTGTGCAGATCCGCGCCGGTGAGCTCGAGCGCTTTCGGCTCGGCCTCCATGGTCACCACGCGCAGCCGAAGCACATTGCCGAAATCGCGCAACCCGCCGAAATTGATCGAGCCGACGCCGCCCGAACCGCCGGCGATGAAGCCGCCAATCGAGGCTGTGTTGTAGGTGGAGGGCGATAGCCGCAGTTCCTGCCCGGAATGCGCCCGCGTTGCCTTGTCGATATCGGCCAGGATCGCCCCCGGCCCGGTCACGACGCGACCCGGAGCGATCGACTTGATCTCGTTCATCTCGGCAAGGTTGAGCACGACGCCGCCGGAGAGCGGCATCGCCTGGCCGTAATTACCGGTGCCGCTGCCGCGCGGTGTCACCGGCACGCCATGACGATGACAGGCGGCAAGCACGCGGATCAGTTCGGCCTCGTTCTTCGGCGTCACGATCAGGTCGCCGGTGACATGGTCGAGCTGCTGCTTCAGCACCGGGCTGTACCAGTAGAAGTCACGGCTCTTCTGCTGGACGATGGCCGGATTGTCGTCGACCTTCAGGCCTTCGAGATCGCGTTTGAGCGCCGAAACATCCATCATTCCACCATCAGTTCGTCGAGTTCGGCATAATCTGGCAATTGGCGGTCGATCGCCTTGCCGCCGCGCACCACGATGCGATCCGATTCGGGCCGCGACAGCAATTCCGTCCAGCTTCGGCCTTTGAACACGATGAAATCGGCATCACCGCCGGCAGCCAGCGTGCCGAAGCCATCAAACCGCATCACCTTGGCCGGCGTCGCGGTGACCGCTTGCGGCCAGTCGGCGACCGGATGATCGAAATGCAGGATGCGCGTCGCCATGCGGTAGACCTCCAGCATGTCGAGATCGCCATAGGCATAGAAGGGATCACGCGTGTTGTCGGAAGCAACCGCCACCGGAATGCCCCTCGCCTTCATCTCGTGCAGCAGCGTCACGCCACGCCAGCGTGGCGTGGTGCCGTCGGCGCGCCGGTCCTGCAGATAGAGATTGCACATCGGCAGCGAGACGACGGCGAGCCCCGCTTTCGCCACCTTGTCCAGCGTGTCGAGCACGTCGAGATCCGGCTGGCGCGCCAGCGAGCAGCAATGGCCGACGAGGATCTTTCCTTCGAAACCGTTCCACAGAGCGGCCTCGGCGATCTTCTTCAGCGATATGGCGGAAATGTCGTTGGTCTCGTCGGCATGGAAATCGAGATCGAGGCCATGCTTGATGGCCTGCGCGAAGATGTGGTCGAGCAGCTCTTCGAGGTCCGGCGCCATATAGGTGACGACGCCGAGCACGCCCTTTGCCGCGGCAACCCTCTTTGCCAGCCTGTCGAACCACTTTTTGTCGCGCACGCCTTCGATGCCGAGCAAGCAGGCGCCCTGCAACTCGATGCGGCCGCGCCATGCCTCGCGCATCGCCTCGAACACCGGCCAGGAGATTTCCTCCTGCGGCGCGACGCTGTCGATGTGGGTGCGCAGCGCCCTTGTGCCATGGGCGTAGGCGCAGCGCAGCGAGAAATCCATCCGCCGCGCCAAATCCTCGGCGCTCCAGCGTGCCACACGATCGGCACCGGCGGCATTCAGCGCGCCCATGAACGTGCCGTCGGGATTGGGCTTTCGCGGCCAGATATGGCCCTTGTCGATATGCGTGTGGCAGTCGACGAAGCACGGCAGGATTATACGGCCGCCCAGGTCGACCGCATCAGCGGATCGGCCATGCGCGGTGATGCTGGAAATCTTCCCGTCGGCCACAGCGATGTCGGCAAGCCCGAAGCCGTCAGCATCGAAGGGCGCGGAAAGGCCTGGCGTCAGTGAGCGATGAAGGCGAACATTGGCGAGATGGTAAGAGCCGGAGATTGGTATCAAGCGTTGCCCCCCTCTGCCCTGCCGGGCATCTCCCCCTCAAGGGGGGAGATTGGCAGCGTCCGTGCCGGCTCATTTTTTTCAATGTTGGAGATTGGCGAAGATCGTGACAGCGGCCAATCTCCCCACTTGAGGGGGAGATGTCCGGCAGGACAGAGGGGGGCGCCTCGCACCAACATATCAATCACGTCACACACCCTAGCGCTCCTGCTTCAGCGCGCTTTCATGCCAGCGCCGCAAGATGAGATGCGATATCAGCGACAGCACGAGGAAGATCAAAATGCCGGTCAGCGAGATCAGGAACAGCGCCGCGAACAGCCGCGGCGCGTTGAGCCGGTAGCCGGCCTCGATGATGCGCGAGGCAAGGCCGGACGACTGGCCGGTGGTACCGGCAACGAACTCGGCCACCACAGCGCCGATCAGCGACAGGCCGCCGGCGATCTTCAACCCGCCGAGGAAATAGGGCATCGCCGCCGGCAGCCTGAGATAGCGCAATTGCTGCCATCGCGTCGCGCCGTTGAGCTTGAACATGTCGCGCAGATTGCGGTCGACGGAGTTGAGGCCAAGCGTGGTGTTGGACAGGATCGGAAAGAAGGCGACGATCCAGGCGCACAGCAGAAGCTTGGTCGTCTGGTCGTTCACATAGATGTTGATCAGCGGAAAGATCGCCACGATCGGCGTCACCTGCAGCACGATGGCGAAGGGGAAGAACGACATCTCGACCCATTTCGACTGCGCGAACAGCACCGCCAGCCCGACCCCGCCTATGACCGCCAGAGCCAAGCTGAGAAAGGTGATGCGCAAGGTGACCAGCAGCGAGGAAAACAGCAGGCCGGCATCGTTGTAGAGCGTCCACAGCACCACGCCGGGACGCGGCAGGATGTATTGCGGGATCTCGTTCCACACGCAGATGCGATCCCACAGCCAGATCGCCAGGATCATGATCGCCAGCGGCAGCACCCAGCGGCCGATCCGTTCGAACCGCGCCTGGCGCACGCGGCGTGCTTCCTCGGGATCGAGTTGGAGCATCCGCTCGTCAATGGCCGTCATAATGCGCGCCTGCTGTTGAGTTGATGGCCTTGACCAGCACGTCGGAAGCCTGACGGCACAGTGCCGCATAGTCTGGCGAGGTGCGAAACGCCTCGTCGCGCGGATAGGAGGCCTCGATGGCGAGTTCGTCGAACACCCTGCCCGGCCGCGCCGCCATGACGACGACGCGGTTGGACAGGAACACGCTTTCGAAGACACTGTGGGTGACGAAGACGACGGTGAACCGTTCGTCCTGCCACAGTTCCAGGAGATCGTTGTTGAGCTTGAAGCGGGTGATCTCGTCGAGTGCCGCGAACGGTTCGTCCATCAGCAGCACGCGCGGTTTGGTCACCATGGCGCGCGCTATGGATACGCGCATCTTCATGCCGCCTGACAGTTCGCGCGGCACCGCGTTTTCGAAGCCGGTCAGGTGAACCCGCGCCAACATCTCCGTTACCGCCGGTGTCGCCTTGGCGCGCGAAATGCCTTTCAGCCGAAGCGGTAGCCAGACATTGTCGAAAACATTGGCCCAGGGCAGCAGCGTCGGCTCCTGGAAGACGAAGCCGATGTTCGAGCGGTCGAGCGAGCCGCCACCGCGCCAATCGAGCACGCCGGAAGTTGGCGTCGACAGGCCGGCGATCAGCCGCAGCGCCGTCGACTTGCCGCAACCCGACGGCCCGAGCAGGCTGACGAAATCGCCTTCCCGGATGGTCAGGTCGACGTCGCTGAGCGCCGTCACGCCGTTGGAGAACACCTTGCCGACGCCCTTCAGCGCCAGGAGCGTCGGGGCCGCACCCGACGCAGCCGGCGCTTGCGCCACTTTTGCCCTTATCATTCCGGGGCGGCCTATTTCTTCAGCTCGAGCCCGACGCCTTTGTTGATGAAGGTCAGCGTGTAGGCCTTCTTGATGTCGATGCCGGCTGGCGTGACCTTGGCCTTGACCATCTTGTCGTAGAAACTCTTGATCCGCGCGTCGGTCATGGCGCCGATGCCGAGCTTTTCGGTGTCGCCGGAATCGGCCAGGCCGAACTTCTTCATCTGCTCGATCGAGAACGCGATCTGCTCGTCGCTCATGTCGGGATTGTCTTTCTTGATCATGTCGTTGGCGGCTTTGTTGTCGCCGTAGAGATATTTGTACCAGCCCTTGGCCGAGCCATCGACGAAGCACTGGACCACCTCCGGCTTCTTGTCGATCGTGTCCTGCATCACTTCGATCGTCGTCGAATATGTGTCCCAGCCATAGTCGGCGAGCAGGAACTGGTTCGGCACGAAGCCGCCTTCCTTCTGGACCGCGAACGGCTCTGAGGTGACGTAGCCCTGCTGGATCGACTTCTTGTTGGCGAGGAAGGGAGCGGTGTTGTAGGTGTAGGGCGCGCGTTTGGAGGCGTCGAAGCCGAGTTCGATGACCATCCACTGGAAGAAGGTCTGCACGCCCTCGTCGCCCAATATGTACTGGTCGGCGTTCTTCAGGTCCTCCCATTTGTCGAGCCCCTCGCCGGGGTGGGACATGATGACCTGCGGGTCCTTCTGGAAATCCGCCGCCACCACGCGCATCGGTATGCCTTGCTGGACCGCATCGAAGGCCGACAGCAGATTGCCGCCCATGTAGAAATCGATCTTGCCGGCCAGCAGCATCGGCCGGCCGCTGACTTGCGGACCGCCCTGCATGATGGTGACGTCGAGGCCGCAGGCGGCGTAGGTGCCGTCCGCCACGGACTGGTAGTATCCGCCATGTTCCGGCTCGGCCAACCAGTTGGTGCCGAAGGTGACTTTCTCATTCGCAGCCGCACCCAGCGTGCTGGCTGCAAGCAGGGCCACAACCGCCACCGAGATCTTCTGTTTTCCGTACATCGACACCACCCTCTGTTTGCTCCGGCGCGCCACGCGCCAGGCTCGACACCAAAGATTCAAGAAGCAAGACACATGCCACCGGCGTCTGGCGCCGGGACCGCCCGCTTGAAAGACGTTGCCATGCCAAGCGCGAACGGGTCATGCTGTACGGAAGGCATCGTGCCTATTTTTTGAACGGCTGTCCACAATCGCCCGGGCAACATGCACCACCATCTTGAAGGTGTAATGAGTCCGGCTTCAGGTGGCGGCATCCAGGAGATTGCCATGTTCAAATTCCTCACCCCGAAGTCCATCAAGCCGCCCTTTGCCCGCTACAGTCACGGCGTCGAGGTGCCGGCCGGCAAGCGGCTTGTGCTGTGCTCGGGCCAGGTCGCCATCACCGCCGACGACCTGATTCCCGAAGACGCCGGAGCGCAGGCCGAACTCTGCTTTCAAAACATCGCGGCGATTCTCGGCGAAGCCGGCCTGGGTCTCAGGGATATCGTGCGCATCAACGCCTATGTCACCGACCGCGCGCATCTGCGGCCCTATATGGACGTCCGCGACCGGCTGTTTTCGAGCCCCGCGCCAGCGTCGACATTGATGATTGTTTCCGGCTTTGCCCGGCCCGAATTCAAGGTCGAAATCGAGGCCATCGCGGCGGGGTGATCGACAGGCCGCCCGTCCCGCGCTAGGTCTGCCTGACCATTGAAGAGGCATGACATGACCGTACCCAAAAGACGCGTGTGGTGGGGCGACTACCGGACCACCGAATACGCCTCGATCGATCCCGAGGCGACCATCGCCGTGCTGCCAGTGGCGGCGATCGAGCAGCATGGGCCGCATCTGCCTGTTTCGACCGACACGTCGATCATGAACGGCATGCTCGACACGGTCATTTCGCGCCTGCCCGACGATCTCGACATCCGCATCCTGCCGGTGCAGGCCGTGGGCAAGTCCAACGAACACCTGCATGCGCCGGGCACGCTCACTCTGCCGGCAACCACGCTGATCGAAGCCTGGACCGAGCTTGGCCTGTCGATCGCGCGCGCCGGTGTGCGCAAGCTGATCGTGGTCAATTCGCATGGCGGCAACGAGGAGATCATGGGCATCGTCACGCGCGAATTGCGCGTGCGCGAAAAGATGCTGGCGGTGAAGACCAGCTGGCAGCGTTTTGGCCGTCCGGCCGGCATGTATACCGAACTGGAGGACCGTCACGGCATCCATGGCGGCGATGTCGAGACCTCGCTGATGCTGCATTTCCGGCCGGACCTCGTGGACATGGGCAAATCAGACAGTTTCGTTTCCAATGTCGCCAAGGCCGAAAAGGAATTTTCGCTGCTGCGCCACACCGGCACCCACGCCTTCGCCTGGATCGCCAGCGATCTCAACCCGAACGGCGTCGTCGGCGACGCCAGCATCGCGACGGCGGAGAAGGGCCGGCTGACGGCAGAATATCAGGCCGACGGCTTCATCAGCCTGCTGCAAGATGTGCGCAAGGCGAAGCTCGCGGAGTGGCTGAAGTAGCCTAACTGCGAGGCACAGATCTTCTGACCTTCCGATGGCAGATCGCCGGCTCCCAATTTAGCGGAAGCCTTTCTGCCTCGTCATCCTGGGGCGAAGCAAGGAGCGAAGCGACGCGGCGCGGACCCCAGGATCCATGCCGGGACTCGGAAGCGCTGCTACGGTGCAGAAGTCTGCTCCGCTGCATTCCTCGACAAAGGTCGCGGCATGGATCCTCGGGTCTTCGCGACGGAGCTTCGCTCCTGCTCCGCCCGAGGATGACGAAGACGGGGAGGCTTCAGCTAATTTACAACGGTCGTATCGTTCCGCTCAAAACTACACGTCGATCCTCAGCGCAAACGGCGTGCCTTCAAAGGCGTCCGCGCCGCGCCCGATCGATTCGATCGCCTCGACCATGCGGCCGTTGCGCTCAAGCAACGCATCGGCCACGGCGATCAGTCGCGGATTGGGCGTTGCCGAAGGCGACAGCGCCCGCAGCGTCCGCGCCAATTCGGCCTCGTCACGCTTCGGCGCCAGTGCTGCCGCGATGATATAGGCCGAAGCCGTCGAGCGGCTGATGCCGGCATAGCAATGCACGAGCATCGGCCTTGCCCGGTCCCACCGGCGCGCGAAATCGAGCAGATTGCGGACATGGTCTTCGCCCGGCATGGTCATGCCGTCCTGCGCCACCGCGATGTCGTGCATGACCAGATGCAGGTGGTTTTCCCTCGAGATCGAGGCCGGCCGCACCACCTCCGTTCCGGCGGCGAGCAGCGAAAGCATGCGGTCGGCGCCGGTCCTGGCCACCGTTTCCTCGATCTTTGCCAGCGAGCAGACATGGATCATTGTTTTGAACCCTTCGATTGATGCTCGCGCCGCGACGCCCATTCGGCAAGTGCGGATTCGAGCCGCTGCCATTCCTCCTCACTGCCCGGCAGGCCGGCGCGCAGAACGTCAGGCCGATCGGCAAAATGGCGAAGCAGGATGCCGCGCTCGCCGAGCGCTGCAAACAAATCGGCGGCATTGGTCAGACTGAGGAAACGATACAGTGTGGTTCCGCCCGCAACAGGAACGCCGAAGCGGCCGAAAAGCGCATCGAGGCGCGCCGATTCACCGGCCAACGACGCCCGCATCACGTCCTGCCACTCGATGTCGGCAAGCGCGCGGATGCCATATTCCAGCGCCGGGCCGGCGACGGCCCATGGTCCGAACTGCGTATCCAGCCGGTCGACCGTCGCAGTATCGGAAAGTGCAAAGCCGAGCCGCAGCCCGGCCAGGCCAAAGAACTTGCCGAACGAGCGCAGCACGACGAGGCCGCCCCGACCGACATCGCCCGCGACGCTGTGCTGACGCGGGCCGACATCCATGAACGCCTCGTCGACGACCAGCAGTCCGCCCTTGGCGCGCAATCCGGCGGCCAGAGCCAGCAACCGGTCGCGCTCTATGACACGTCCATCCGGATTGTTCGGATTGACGATGATGACGAGGTCGGCGTCCGCCAACGCTTCGAAATTATCGACCTCCGCCACCTGGTGCCCGGCGATCGCGGCAGCGCGGGCATGTTCGGCGTAGGTCGGACCCAGCACCAATGCCTTGCCGGGCGAAATGAGCGACGCAACGCGCGGCAACAGGATCTGCGTGCCCGGCGCCGCCACGACGTTGGCTGGCGACGGCGCGCCGTAAGTACTGGCCGCGATCTCTGTCAGGTCGCGTGTGCGCGCGGCTTCCGGCAACCGCGACAGCGAGGTGGCGGGCAGGTCGAAAAGCGGGTAGGAGTGCGGATTGATACCGGTCGAGAGGTCGACGAAAGGCAGCAGGGCGTTGGGGAAAAGCACCCTCGCGCGGCCAAGACTTCCACCATGGTCCACAACCGCCCCATTAAGAAGCTTCATGTCAGTCCTGATCGCTTTCCTGTCATTGGTCGTCGAATTCGCCCTCGGTTACCCCGACTGGCTGTTTCGCGCCATCGGCCATCCGGTGACGTGGTTCGGCAGGCTGATATCCTTTCTCGACCGCAGGCTCAACCGCGCCACTGATCCCGACGCGCTGCGTCGCAAGCGCGGTGTCCAGGCGCTGCTGGTCATCGTGCTGGTGCCGGCGGTGATCGGCCTCAGCGTACAGATCCTGTTCTGGTTCGTTCCCATGGGCCTGGTCATCACGGCCCTTCTGGCAACGTCGCTGCTGTCGCAGAAGAGCCTCTATGAGCATGTCGAGGCGGTTGCTGACGCCCTCGACACCGGCGGCCTTGCTTTGGCCCGCCTTGCCGTTTCGCGGATCGTCGGTCGCGACCCTGAAACGCTCGACAGGGCCGGTGTCTGCCGCGCGGCGATCGAGAGCCTGGCCGAGAACTTTTCCGACGGCATCGTCGCCCCTGCCTTCTGGACCGGCGTCGGCGGCCTGGCCGGCGGCGCCGCCTACAAGGCCGCCAACACCGCCGATTCGATGATCGGCCACCGCACCCCGCGCCACGAGGCGTTCGGCTGGGCGGCGGCGCGCTTCGACGACTGGATCAACCTGCCGGCGTCGCGGCTGACGGCGCTTCTGATCGTGCTGGCGGCGTTCTTCGTCAAAGGCGCTGATGCGAAAAAAGCCTGGCATGCGGTGCGGCGCGACGCGAAAAAACACCGCTCGCCCAATGCCGGCTGGCCGGAAGCGGCGATGGCCGGTGCGCTCGGCCTGGCGCTCGCCGGCCCGCGCTTCTATGGCGGCGTGCTGGTCGACGACGTCTTCATGGGCGAAGGTGGGCGGCGTGAAGCCGACAGCCTCGACATCAGGCAGGCGCTGAAACTCTATCGCGTCGCCGACTATCTGCTGATCGCTCTGTTCGGGTTGGTTTCGGTCGTTGTCATCGTTGTGACCTAACCTCACCCTCCCCCGTCTGGGGAGGTTGAGGAACACTCAGAACTCAATCCCCTGCTGCGCTTTCACGCCGGCGGAAAAATGATGCTTGGTCACGCTCATTTCGGTGACGAGGTCTGCGGCCTCGACCAGCGCCGGCTTGGCGTTGCGGCCGGTGACAACGACATGCAGGCCCTCGCGCCGCGCTTTTAGCGCGCCAACCACTCTGTCGAGATCAAGATAGTCGTAGCGCAGCGCAATGTTCAATTCGTCGAGCACCAGCAGGCTGATCGACGGATCGGCCATCAGTTCGAGCACCTTGGCCCAGGCGGCTTCGGCGGCAGCGATGTCGCGCTTCAGATCCTGGGTTTCCCAGGTGAACCCCTCGCCCATCGCGTGCCACACGACACGGTCGCCGAAGGCGGCGAAGGCGTCCTTCTCGCCGGTGTGCCACTTGCCCTTGATGAACTGGACGACACCGACGCGCTTGCCGTAGCCGAGCATCCGCAGCGCCAGCCCGAAGGCGGCCGTGGTCTTGCCTTTGCCCGGGCCGGTGTTGACGATGAGCAATCCCTTCTCGACCGTCTTGCTCGCCACCTCGGCATCCTGCACCGCCTTGCGCTTGGCCATCTTGGCGCGGTGGCGCTCTTCGTCCTTATTGTCGATATCGGTCATATCATTTCACCTTGAGCGGCAGCCCCGCCACCATCAGCAGCACCGTATCGGCAATCGCCGCGACCTGCTGGTTGAGCCGGCCGGCGGCATCGCGAAAGCGGCGCGCCAGTGCATTGTCCGGCACGATGCCTTGGCCGACTTCATTGGACACCAAGAACCAGGGTCCGCGCGGCCGCGACAGCACCTCCGCCAATCGCCGGCATTCAAGGTCCAGATCGTGTTCGGCCAGCATATGGTTGGTCAGCCACAGCGTCAGGCAGTCGACAAGCACCGGCCGATCGTCCGGCAAGGCGGCAAGCGCGCCGGCGAGATCGAGCGGTGCGTCGATGGTCGTCCAGCCTTCGCCGCGCCGCGACCGGTGCAACGCGATGCGCTCACGCATCTCGTCATCATAGGCTTGCGCCGTGGCGATATAGGTCCAGGGCGGCGGCAAGGCGGTCGCCAAAATTTCGGCGTGCGCGCCCTTT
>NZ_RZQT01000142.1:0-15075 GCF_003998485.1 Mesorhizobium sp. M7A.F.Ca.CA.001.04.2.1 | reverse complement strand
GCCATCATCACGAAGGTTACGGCAAATGACAAAATTTGCGGCGTAGTCATGTCTTCGAATGCCCCGGCCCGCCAGTGCGACTAATGAGAACGGCCAAACCGCCCCTTTTGTTGCTTCGCTCATTGCTGGGCCAAAGCGGTCCGGCGGCGTTGGGCCAGGAGCGGATCGGCAGCGTTTAGAAACGGATTTTACGAAGCGGTCTTCGGACTTTGACAGACATCGATGTGCTCTGACCAATCCGACGCTTCAGCCCCAAACCAGGAAGGCCGAGCCGGGATCAAAAAGGATGCGCTTGCCTCATGTCGAGTCCACCTGGAAAATCGCCCGGACACCACGGATCGGGCGGCGTGCGGAGATCTTTTTCTCACCTGAAGTGCCACAGCAACACCCCCGATATGCAGGGAGGTGCCTCTGGTGCCTGACCCGTGGGCGAGCAGTTTTCTTGGCTACATTCGATTCTCAGGAAGCTTGAATCACGCGGCCTCTCTTTTGTTTTCGTAGCTGACAGGAGCCCCCTCGAAAGCCAGATCACTCCCGCGAGCCCAGTTCTTCTCAGCATCGATCAGCTCATTCTCCCCAGTCAAGCCGTTCAGAAACAGCCTGAGTACGTGCGCAGCTGTCCGTTCTCCGGCCCACGAAGCAACAGGTACGCCGCGCTGTTCGCAGACCGTCGCACAAACACGGGCAAGCATCACAATATCGCTCGGTTCCAAAAATCGACCTGGGTACAACATACCGTCCTCTGTTGGAAAGCCTCGTGAGCCTTTGATTACGCGAGGTCACCGGCAGCAACAATCAACTATGATAGTCTGCACCTCGACTGGGTCAGTAAATTTGAGCGGCCCTTCAGACGATCGGCATTGCGCCCTCCGGATCGGAAGGACGGGGCTATCAGGTGGGTTTTCCCGGCAGGTCGATCCGATTCGAATCGCGTCGGCTTGGGAAATGCGCACGGTCGCAGGTCTAACAAGTTGGCCTGTGAAATGCCATGTCGGCATTTTCGGGCACCTCGAATTGAAGCCTGATTTGCAGAAGCTGGAATCGCTTGATGGCGAAGACTGCGCAAATCAGATTGAGGCGCGCGCCATCGCCCGGTGAAAGGGACCTCGACGAGTTGCCGCGTAAATCACGTTTGGAGGCCTGACCGTCGCTCATCCCCTCTGCCAAAGCAGGGAACAAGATCCTGTTTGCAATGTTGGGCGAAATGCCAATTTCTTCCCCCGGTCATGAATTCGACGTGGCTATTGTCGGCGGCGGCCCCGCAGGACTTGCGGCAGGCATGTATCTGGCCAGATTCCTGCATTCGGTGATCGTGGTCGACGCTGGCGACGCACGAGCCAAGCTCATTCCAAAATCGCATAACTGTCCTGGCTTCCCGGACGGCGTAGGCGGGTCAGAGTTGCTCGGCCGTCTCAAAGCCCAGGCACAGAGATACGGTGCAGGCGTAGTGGACGGTCGTGTAGCGGGCGCCAAGAAGCGCGACGGGACCTTTGTGCTGACGACCACCTTCGGGACCATCCGAGCAAGGCGCGTGGTTCTTGCAACCGGGATCGTGGACAAGGCCCCGGCAATAGAAGGGCTGGAGGAGGCCGTCGCGGCCGGCACCGTCCGACTGTGTCCGGTCTGCGACGCCTATGAGGCCGTGGGCAAGCGCATCGGCGTCGTCGGCCCAGAGCATCTGGCGCTCAAGGAAGCCCTGTTTTTGAAGGAGTACAGCGGTCAGGTTACCTTGCTTGCCAACTATCCGGAGGATATTTCCGATGCCGCCCGCGGCATGGCCTCGGCAGGCGGCATCGAAATCTGGGACACCGTCGAGGATCTTGTTGCTCGAGCAACCGGGTTCGGCGTTGTCATGGCCGACGGTGCGCCAATGCGGGAATTGGATGTGGTGTACCCCGCAATGGGGTCTGATGTGCGCTCTGAACTTGCCGTCGCACTCGGTGCAGAGTGTGACGCGCAAGGATATGTTCTGGTCAGCCGACACCTCGAAACGTCGACTGCGGGTCTCTATGCCATTGGAGACGTGGCTGAGGGCCTCAATCAAATTGCCGTTGCGTTTGGCCATGCCGCCACCGCAGCAACACATATCCACAATGCACTTCAGTCTAGACCGGAAAGCTGACCGGCCACCCTAGCACAGGGCGCGCGCCATAGCGCTCCAGGTCAGTGCGCTTCGAAGGACGCTTCAGATCCGCTCATCGGTGGCCGGCCTCGGGCGCGAAACGTTCAAATCAATTTTGTCCGGCAGGTCTGGCCAGGCATTTTTGATAGCGGTGGTTGTCATTCTATGGACAGGCGGGATGATGACCATCCGGACGTGTCGTTCAGGCCAGAGCGGGTTCCCGAAAATCAGGAAAACGACTGCTACCAGGACGCTTACCAACCCCGCTGCAAACACATTCGCGATGATCTCACCAGGCTGCATACGCTCTCCATGAATGAGTACCCGCCACGCCAAGCGAGCCGTGGCGGGTATCAACCAACCGACGATGAAGGGACGATGATCGACGGTCACATTTCCAAATGTGGAAAAGGCTTCCTTGTTTCACAGGTCAGACCTTTGCGATTCCATGTCGGGCTTTGGTCGGGCCCAGACAAGATAGAGTGCTTGCCAGGAGGTGTGTAGCAGCGCCAGCTTGAACGCCCGTCAACGACCAGCAATAACGGCTTTCGGAAACCAGGTCGCCTTGATCCGCAACATATTTAGTGGGTCCGCCCCACTTGCGGGTAGAGGCGGACCCGGACGAGGCTTGGGGACCTCGACCGGCAGCGGGGGACGCTGCCGCTTTTCCAACCTGCCGCGACATATCAGGTTCCGCTGATTCACAAAAAGCCCGCCACCGCGAAGTGGCGGGCAGGTTCTGGAGTGTGCTGGGACCAACCAGCATAGGTCAACGAGCCGCAACAGGGTTGGTTGCGATAGCGGCGGACGCCCGCCAACCCGCAGCGCTCGCTTCAGGCGCCCACTGCTTGCCCCCCGTCCCGGTGCCCGCCTATTGCCTGTCGCATGCATTGCTGAGACATCGCTCGTGACGTCCCCCGCGACGGGAATTGCTCGATCCTTCGATCGTCGCATAGATCGAAGGAACATTTTAGACGTATCGAATGTTCAAATCCTATGGACAACCGAACCCAACTTTCACCAGCTCAATCGAGAGCAGCACGCGCCCTGCTGAACTGGCCGCGAGTACGGCTTGCCGCAAAAGCGAGCGTTAGCGAAATGACGATCAGAGATTTTGAGAACGGTATTCGAAATCCGCGTCCCCACAAGATCGCGGCCATGCGTCAGGCGTTTGAGGACGCGGGAATTGCTTTCACCTTCGAAGGCGCTCCATCGCTAGCCCGCCCTGAAGGGCATAGCAGTCTCTCCACCACCAATAGAATGTGGCGCAGCCGGCAGAGACAAGCATAACGATAAAGGTCCTTGAGCCTCGTATTAGCAATCCACTTGACCCACGGCCCACCTAAAGGGGCGAGCCAAGAAACCGGTCAAGCCGGTGAGGCGTCGTTGCTGTATGCATCGTTTGAACATTACTTCGGATACGCTCCTGACTTCTTCATTGACCTCGTCAGGCTTGGTACCGGCATCACCGGCGGCTGGTCCGCAAGGTCGCTGGCAGCCATGGGGGGAGCCGGTTCTGGAAACGGCAGATGGCTCGCGATCCAATCGTCGAGGAACCTGCGGCCGCGAGCATCATCCGGTCAAACCAGGATCGTAGTGGAGATGGCATCGTGGATCGTGCCATAGAGGCTGTCGATGGGCTGGCGGAAGCGTCCATGCAGTCACGATGCTTTCAGCTCATCGAACCTCGGGCGCCAAAGAGTGTTCCGTTGGTTTTTGCTGAAATGGCGGGAACTTTTTCCTCCGGCGGTGATTTTCGTCGCCATGACAAAACTGTCTGACCTTGGACCTCGCATCCCCCGCAACGGGGGTAATTGCATTCGCGAAAAGGACCGCTTCTACGCGTGTCCATCTTGCGGCCAGAAAGTCGATCAGACCGATTTGCGGCAAGTCATGTGGCACGAACGGCCTGGCCACGAGCCGCTGGAGCCGGAAGACAGCGCGACGATAATCAAGTTCCCGGAGCCCCGGAAATAGCGATCAGTCGCATGTGACCCGCCGTCCATCGAGGCAGCGGGCGCGACTTCCCCCCTCGCAAAAATCAAAGGAACAAAGGTCAGATCTCGCAGTTGTGCGATCACCTGGGAGGGAACGATGTTGCATCACGAAATCGGCACTGTTTCGGACTGGTCGAAGTTGGTGGCGGACGATCCTCTCATCGCCGCCGATATCGCCAGCGTCTTTCTGTGCTAGCGTGCAATGACAAGTCTACCGCTGCCCACGTCCAGTCGCCCAGCGCCGTGAGATTTCGAGGTTCCGACCTCACCAGCCTCGCAGCACCCACCGAGTATCCGCGGCCGATTGTGCTTCTAGCGACGATCTGTGGGTCGACGGTCGTGGGTATAACGCTGCTTCTGGCGGCGGCGGTTTGAGCCACGGGACCTGATGCCGCTCCCCCAGACACTGTCTTCGATTGAGATGACGCTCGAATGTCCGGCATGCGGAACGGCTTTCATCAAACCGGGGCGTTGGTTCATCGCTGCCGCCCACTATCGGTGCGAAGGTTGCCAGCGTTTACACCGCCTTACCTATCCAGAAAAGGTGGAATTGTTCGACAGATATACCAAGCGTCTGACGACAGTCTCGCAGCGAGGAACAACGAGGCCGCGCGAGTGCCCCAGCTTACAAGGCAACGACAAGGCCAGTGACGCTCCACCGGGACGGGAAGGGTAACCGACGAGGCAGCGGAAGAGTGTTCGCCTGCCAGCACGTCCGGCTGATGCTTGGTTCGATCACTCGTTTTCTGACCATCTCGTTGCATGACAGCGACGACGGCAGAGCTTTGGTTCATAAAACCGAGGAGGTTCGTTTGAGCCTGGCTTCACGTTTAGGACGGCGTCCCGTAGCGGCCGCCACATGATCGAGCGGCCTTCATCCGCTGCAAGCACCTTGCCGCGGCGCACAGATTACGATGGCCGAGATGAAATGATAAAGATTGCCGAGGCGTTGATGAGAGCATCGACACTGATAGACATGCCAAACGTCGGCATGCCGCGATGGTCTGTAGCACTCGCCATTCTGCACGATGCGGAGGGTGGCGCTTCCAGCATGTGGAACATATCGAAAGCCGCTGTGTTCTGGCGCCAAAGGAGATCGCGATGATCCGTTGGCTAGTCAGAATCGGCGCCTTATATGCGGCATACAAACTCGGCGAAGCTGCCGGGCGCAGTGAGCAGGAGGTCATTCCTCTCCCGCCCTCCGACCGGCAACGGCAGCCAGGTAGGCAGGAGCGGACCGACCTCGGCGTCGAGCCATCCTAAAAACGCAGGTCGCTGGCCGCAGGCCGGTTCTTCAGCGAATAAGCTCGTCCCATGACAGGCGTGTGACGCCAACGCTCTGTGCGAAGGACGGGGCGCGGCGCTGAGCTTCGGGATGTTGGTCAATCGATCGATACACAGCGAAGACCCGTCATTGATCAGCAATGACGGGTCTTGCTTTGAGACCACTTGGCCCGGGGTTGTAAGCCAAGCTGCCACCCAAACTTTGATTCGCGACACAGGTTCCCAGCTTGGCCAAATAATGCCGGTGGCGTCATCACCACACAAAGGCCCGCCGCTGAACGGACAGGCGGCGACGGGCCGCACCAGACCGCTTGGCTGTGCAGGCCAAGCTGCATGCCGAACATCGATCTTTTCACAAGGGTTCCAGCGCCGTGGTTCGGACCGGAGGAGGCCGGTTCTGGTAGGCAGCGTCCAGGTCGCCGACAGGCACCACACGAACATCTATCCCAAAAATTGCGATCGCATCGGGAGGACTTCGAAGCTGTCGCCAACTTCGGGCACCGATGATGGGAAGCGACGCTGCGCGTGTCCGGCCAAAGTCGCTATAATGTCCAAGGTTGCGTCCCAACAAAAAAGCCCGCCACCTTTCGGCGGCGGGCAGTCTCACAGGGGGAAAACACACTGAACGGGAACAGTGCCCCCTTCGAAGCTCGTTGATGCGAGAATGTTCCAGCGCGTCCGCCAGAATAGTTGAAAGCTCACATGGGAGATCGCATGCTCTATGGGATGCGATTTTCAAACTGGCCACACAAACTGGCTATGATCGCCTCTGGAACGACGTTCTCTGCCGTACGGCGTTCCTTGAGAGCCCGCCTAGCTGCCCCTTGATCTGACTGTTTCAATCGCTCTTTGTCTGACGACGGTTCCCTCATGGGTCGTCTCTCCAGGCTCGGCTCTGTCCCCAACCATCTCCGCCAGCCGGCTGAGGAAGTCCACCAAAGCAGCTTGCGGCTCGTCGATTTCGCCGACGACGACCGAAATGCCCCAACGTCCAAGCACGGCCTCCTCCACAGGGTTTCGGCTGGTCATGAAGATGAACGACGGCGGGCGATCTTTCTCATAGCCGGACCGATGCCACGTCTGCCAGAGACGGTGCAGCAACAACCGAATGTTTGGGTCGGAAAGGCTATAGCCAATGAAGAGGATCGTGCTGCCGAGTGCATCCGAGCGAAAACGCACGTCCAGCGGAGAATTGAAGGAGAGACGATCAAGGTAGTCCGTTTCGGTGAGGACGAGGGAAGAATCCTCGTCGAAATCACCATGGAATTTGACGATGTGGGTAACGCCTTGGCGGGCCTGCGCTACATCGCGTGCATTGGCCACTTTCACGTAGTCCCGACCGTATATTTCGTAAGCCAGTTCCAGGTTCCGGTCATAATTGGTTGTGTAGATGACAGGGAAATCGAGCTTCACGATGAGACGATGCAACTCGGATTTCTCGATCCGGTCCTTGGGGACAGACCAATTTCGGTCCATCCAACTGCGAAGTGGCCCGATGCTGCCATGCTTGATCCGATAATACTCGGCCAGGGTTTGAAAACGATCGCGTCGCATGGAGAATTCGTCGTCGACACCGAGCTCCTTTGCCATTCGCTCTATCAGCTTCTCCCAAGAAGGGAGTCCAACACTGATCGACACCCCTGCCCCAACAAACAGAATTGCGCTGCGGTGGTGAATTGCGTTGGCGAGCGAATCTACAGGGTCATCGTTCATGGCCAAGGCTTTCGAGGCCACGCGCGCAGGCAGACCCTAAAGGCGCTTGTTGTTTCGGTTGCTGTCGATCTTGGAATGCAGCCAACCATCTGGAACCGCACGGCTCATGGCAGCCGCATTGTGGTTCGCTGCCCGCGACCGGCTCCTGTTTCTGCTTACCGGTCATGTGGATCCGGTTCTCCGCCAGCCACTTGCCGCGGCTTCGTTCCAGTCGCGCAATTGCTGAGAGCCTGCGTCGCTTCGGGCCAGGGAAGACGGCGAGAGGGTAGTTCATTGTCGTGACGGCGATGATTGTCATTGCGGCCTAAACACCCGTGGGCTGACATGTTCCTTGTGCTCGAAAATATTCCATGTGGTGCCTTCGCCAGAGCTACGGGTTCAATGCGGGAATGGTCTCGCGTCCAGGGTCGCGGCCCGCCTCGCCGAAAGCGGTGGCATTGCAGTGTGCGTGACCGTCACGGTATGCGGTCACCGCCTCTCCCCGGAATTCGACCACCTTGTTGACCACGACGATTCCCTGCACCTGCCTATCTTCCTCCCTTCACATCTGATCGTTGTAGGGCTGCTTGGTAATCCCGACTTGCCTGGCCAGCTCGGCAAACGGTGGCACACCCGCTTCGAACTGTTTGGTGTTAGCCAACCGCAAAAGCCGCAAAGGAAAACAGACTGCGTCCCGGTTGGCGGGCGACATGTCCTCGAAGAGGCGCTCATCAGCCGTGAACGAGGCCTCCGCGGTCTTCAAAGCCATGTCGATATCATCAACCGAAAGAAGGCCCCTCCGGACCAGGGCGTTATTGATGGCAGCGACCGCCATAAGCAGACCTTCCAGTTGCAGGTTGGCGACGTTCATGGGCCATTGTCCTTCATATCGTTGGGCGCCCGTCTATCGATAATCCTGCTCCGGAAGCCTTGTGCCCTGCCGGCCATGGGGTTGCCGGCACGCCAGAGCGTTTCGGCTGCGCGGCGGCGCCGGAACTGGCATCTGGTGGCGCCATGGCTTGGATCTCCGCTGGGCTGCTGGACAACTCTCCACATGCCTCGAGGTTCCGGATCGCCATGGCAACCTCGCAAGCAGAGGCAAGGCTTCAGCCGGAGCCAACAGCGTGTCTGTCGGCGAGCCATGGGCGGGAAATCTCGCGGATCGAACCGGAATACCACCACCGAACTCAGGCTGAGAAGTAGCGTTCACCATAACCATGCCCCTTTGAGGGTGGTCGCGACAAAAACTCTTCCGGTTCGGGCCCCTTGAAGTCGTCACGGACCTCGTCACCAAAGCCACCTCTTTTGGGCCGGCGCTTCAAATGCGATCAATTGGGTGGTTGCCAACTGCTCCTCGCGCGCTACCTGCTTCGCCCAAGCCGGGCGCGAAGGGTGGGAGCGTGCCTTCGGGGATCGAACAAATCCGGAGTGAACGTTGATCGCTCAATTCACCGCAGCGGGCGACGGACTTGCCTACGACATCTGCATTGTCGGAGGTGGCACTGTCGGCCTGGCCATTGCCGCCGCGCTCGAAAATGCAAAGCTACGCGTCTGCGTTCTGGAAGCGGGCGGCAGGTGGCAGACCAATAGATCGCAGGAGCTCTACCACGGCATTGTCGCAGATCCCCTCGTCCACCCGCCTGTCCAGAATTTCCGGATACGAGCGCTGGGAGGATCGAGCCGAGCATGGGGTGGCCGCTGCGTGCCGTTCGATAGCATCGACTTCCAGAAGCGGGAATGGGTGTGCAATTCGGGCTGGCCGATCACCTATGAAACCCTGCTGCCCTACTACCGTCGGGCGCACGAGGTGATCGAGGTCGGGTCTTACGACTACGATCCAACAAGCGCGTTGCCTGGTTCTCGCGTTGAACTATTCGAGGGCGTCGACGGCGATTTGTTCAGGACCCGCCTGGAGCGGTTTAGTCGACCAACCAACGTGTGGAAACGGCTTTCCGGGTTGCTGCGGACTTCGCGTCATATCCACATCTGGTTAAACGCTGCGGCGACGGGAATTCGCCTGGCGCCGAACGGGCGTTGCGTCCACCACATCGACTGTATTGACTTGAAGGGCACAAAGCGTGAGGTCACGGCTTGCCATTACATTGTAGCCGCCGGCGGCTTTGAGACCACCCGATTGCTACTTGCCTCGAATGATGTGATGCCAGCTGGTATCGGCAACGCCCGAGATCAGCTCGGTCGTTTCTATATGGCCCATCTGGGAGCCACAGTCGGAGCACTAAAGTTGCCGAACGCCCAGCAGGCGGTGGCTTTTGGCTACGAGCGGGACGCGGCCGGCATCTACTGCCGAAGGCGGCTGTCGCTCACGGAGCAAGCGCAGCGGGAGCATTGCTTGCTCAACCAGATCTTCCGCACCCATCTGCCAGATCCAGCCGATCCCAGACACAACGACCCGATCCTCTCGGCGATGTATCTCGTGAAAAGGACATTTCTCCCGAAACACCTCAGAGGTCGGCTGCAACATTCAATGACGCTGGACGAAAAGCTCGCGCACGTTCAGAACGTCGTATCCTCGCCAGTGCGCCTCGGGCGCTTCGGTTTGCGCTGGATGGCGAACAGAACTTTCGCACGGCGAAAGCTGCCCTCCATCGTATTGGGGCCGCGCGCCAATGTGGTCAATCTTGAGTTTCATTCGGAACAGGAGCCGAACCCCCGCAAGCAGACTGACGTTGGTGAGCGAACGCGACCGATTGGGTATGCCGAAGCTGCGCGTCGATTGGAAAACCACGAACAACGATCTCCAAAGCGTCGCGCGCGCCTATCGACTGCTCGGTTGGAAGCTGGAGAAGATCGGAGCTACCATTTCAGGATTTGAACCTGGCCATGTGGTCGAAATGGCAGGCAAATCAGGCGCCATGGACGGTCATCATCTCGGTACCACGCGAATGTCTGCGAGCCCGACCGACGGGGTTGTTGATGCTGAATGCCGAGTTCATGGACTGATGAACCTGCACATCGCGGGCGGCTCGGTTCTGGCAACATCCAGCCAGGCGAATCCCACCTTGACGATCTTGGCCCTTGGGCTCCGTCTCGCCGACAGGCTTCGTCGGTGATGATCACACCGGCAGCTGCTGAGTGACTGCGCCCAACTCGCGCCTAGCGTGGGCTGCTTCATCACATTCGGAGGCCCCTTGCTGTGTGTCAGTCTATCTGCTGTCCGCACGTATCGCCAGCGTCTCTAGTTCGCGCGAATGTGGGCAAGCTCGCCAGCGAGGCACGCATACTCGTAAGCTGGTGCTTAAGGCTCGTCCGCCACCTTCGCCATCGCTGTGCCATTAAGCGACGAAAAACGACGCGACCGCGCAGCCTGTTGGCGGCTGTAAAGCAATTCCGAGCGCAGTTCGTTCGGCCTCGATTGGCGCCTTTTGCAAAGGGCGTGCAAGAACCGTGGCTCGGAGCGGGCCTTACCCGACTGGAGTCGATAGCGAGGAGAGGAGTGCTTCGTTCAAAATCCCGCCATCGTGCCAACTTGCGCGCTTGATTGTTCCATTTCAGCACGTGCGCCACTGTCTCGATTTTTGCGACCGCTTGCCCGAAGTCGGGGTTCCTTAAAATCAAAGCGGCCGCCTCGCAACTTCGGCCGTAGTCGTACGTTGTGCGATTCACTGCGTAGGAGTTCACAACATGCCGATAACAACCCGGAAGCAAAAGAGCGACTTTGCCAATGACAAGCCATCCCCGAGGAGGATGCGGCCGTACTGGAGAGCATCGCAGGCCACGAGGATAGACACGGTGCGGAACCGGGCGTTTTGGGGTCCGACATCGAGCAGCCGATCGGCGCGCAGCCTCGAAGCGAGATCACGGGCCGTCACGACGAGGGAGCCGGCGCAAATGAAACGGTCGACGGGTTGAGCGACACCGAAGAGATGACCCGCAGCTTCGCTGAAGACATCCCTACCGGACGAAGCGAAGGAGATGATGAAGACGTTCCGGTTTTTGAGCGAGGGCGGACCAGAACGGATCTTTGAACCAACGACAATGCTTCGCCCGCCGGCTTGGTCGCGTGGCGCTTAGAAGCGCCTGTAGACTGGCTCACCCATAAAGCGCACCGCCGGTCCCTCCCCACGCCGGCGTGGAATTTATACACCTAAGGGCCGACCTGCTCGCTCGTTGTTGGAGATGATGCCGGTTGCAGGGCTCGGATGTTGTTTCATCGGCGTATCAGGCGGCGACGCTCGGCAGGTTAGCAGATCCGAGGGGGGAACAAACCCGGCACGGCGATGGTTCGGTGGCATCAAAAGGTGATTGGGAACGATGGGTAAGAAGCCCAAACAGCCCTCAGAAGCCACGGCGGATCGTGAAAGGGTGATCGAAGCGCTTTACTTTGCGCGCAAGTGCGGCCTCACCAAGGAGGAGGCACTCAAGATGCTCAGGGAAGCCCAAATCAGGATCGATGGTGGACCCAAAAAAAGCTCCGGCAACCGAACTTAGAAGCGATCGTCGATCGCTCGTCACAGCCAGCGGCGGCATGATCTTCTTCACCTCCGACACGCATTTCAACGATCCCCGCATTCTGCGGCTCGGCCCCCGCCCCTTCAGTTCATTGGCGGGGCATGACCAAGCACTGATTGAACTTTGGAACGAGACTGTTGCTCCAAGCGACGAGGTCTGGCACCTCGGCGACTTCGCCAAGGGATCTGCCGAGACAGTGTCTTCGCTGCTGTCCTGCCTCCACGGCACGAAGCACCTGATCATCGGCAACAACGACGGCGTGGTAACGCTCGGCGCTTCGGCTTGGGCAAGCGTCCAACACTACAAGGAGCTAACTGTCGAGGGCAGTTTCCTGGTTCTTTGCCACTACCCGTTCCGCACCTGGAACCAGATCGGCAAGAAATCAATAAACCTGCACGGCCATTCTCATGGCCGGCTGAAGCCAATGACGCGCCAGCACGATGTCGGCGTTGACGCCTGGGATTTTCGCCCAGTGACTTTTGCTGCCATTCAGGCCAGGCGCCGCCGAGGTTAGCGCAACAGAGGGCCGAGCGATCGACGTCTTCACGTCGTGATGCTAGCCGCAAAGAGAAGCCCAGAATCCTGCCCCTGGGAATGCAGCCTTGCCTGGAAGCACCGCAAGTAGAGCGCCCACCCGTCTGCGTGACAACCTTTGGGTGCCGAACCCCCTCGTCACCACGGCGGAGCGCTGGCGCGTCAATCGTTCATCCACCTCGCTCTGAACGAGCTTCAATCGCCGTCCTTGGCGACCTCAATGCCACATTCTTTCTCTGAGCCACTTGAGAAGCCTGTTCCCTCCGATTGACCGGCGGACTCGAGCGGCAGCCCACTGCCCTCTGAACGTGGTTCCGACATGGCAACTGCAGACGATGTCATGCAATTCCCCGTCGGACAGTTCGAAGAAGCGCTTTGCTTCCCCATAGGTGTCATCCTTCAGGCCTAACGCACGCAGTAGCGGGTCCTCGAAGGCCACTGTAATCGGCGAGCCCTCACCGCGCGCCGCGTCGCGAGCTTCGCGCTTCAAATACTCAGTGCCAGTAAGCGCTCTCAGGCGTCGCTCGGGACTTTGTTCCAGCAACTCTGCCCAGCGCTCGATGCGCTGTTGGCGGGTCATGATCGGGTATGTCGACAGGGGTTCTACATCTGCAATTGTCTGCAGTTGGCTGAGAGTTTTGTGTTCCATCGTCGGCTCCTTTTGATCGAAGTCCCTTCCCCACAAAAATTATCGCGCGCCGACGCGCTGACAAGAGCTGGCAAGGCGGCCTTACCCGACAATGGATTGCGAAATGACGAAAACAGCGCATTGCTCCGCCGGTGCGCGAAACGATATCTCACTCCTAATCAGACCGAAGACGTTCAGAACGTACAGTTCGCCACCCGCCTACGACAACCATTAAATTAGTAACGTCTTATGGAACTTTGGGGCTGGCGTTTCATTTCATCGGCATGGAGGCCACTGTGATCCAAGGTACCGGGACCGGAGCGAACGTGTCGCTGCGCTACTCACTGGTTCTGCCGATATACAACGAAGAACAAGTGCTGCCTCGCCTGGTCGAGCGCATCAGGTTGCTAATCCACCAGCTGGACGGTGAGACCGAGGCTATTTTCGTTGATGACGGAAGCCGCGACGGCAGCGTCAGATACCTTCGGTGCGTGGTTGCCGCCGAGCCTCGTTTTCGGCTGATCGAACTTTCGCGCAATTTTGGGCATCAGATAGCAATTACAGCCGGTATGGACGCCGCCCAGGGGGATGCTGTCATCGTCATGGATGCCGACCTCCAAGACCCACCCGAGGTGGTCCTCGATCTGGTGGCGAAGTGGAAGGAAGGTTTCGAGATTGTCTATGCCCGGCGCGTTAAACGCGAAGGCGAATCTTTGTTCAAGCGCTTCACGGCAAGTCTCTTTTATCGCTTACTGGAAAAGATGACGACCGTCGACATTCCGCGCGACGTTGGAGATTTCCGGTTGGTCGGCGCCAAAGCGCTGAGAACTTTCAGACAGATGCCCGAACAGGATCGCTTCGTCAGGGGCATGTTTGGCTGGATGGGATTCAAGCAGGCGGCGGTGCCGTTCGAACGTCCAGCACGAGCCCTTGGCCAGACCAAATATCCATTCTGGAAGATGGTGCATCTTGCTGCTCACGCCATCGTCAGCTTCTCGGAACGGCCGCTGCGCCTGGCGCTCTGGGGTGGCTTGGCCATTTCTGCGCTGGCCGTCGCCTTTGGTGCGTTTGCAATTTATGCCTGGGCTTTTGAAACCGGCGTTGTTGCCGGCTGGACCTCGACCGTGATGATTGTATCGCTCCTGTGCGGCATCAACCTTTTCATGACCGGCGTAGTCGGGATGTATGTCGGAAGCATCCACGCTGAAGTGAAACGGCGCCCACTTTACGTGATCGATCGCCTCACCGGCTTCGACCGGGCGATGCCTGCCGTTCCCGTCAAGAACCGACGATCGTCTCGAAAATCCCGGATTGGAGTGCCGGCCAATGTCCGAACTCTTCGACAGTTATAGATCGATCTATGACGAGACAGTCCAGGGATCGATCCGATTTTCGGGGCTTAAGCACGACTTCTTTCTTAAGGCCAAGGCCGAGTTTCTGCGACGCGTTGTGGTTGAACGAGGGCTGGGCCCTGATGGCTCGGGTGTGCGGGCGCTTGATGTCGGCTGCGGCGTAGGCGTTCTCCATCCATTTCTCAAAGGCGCCTTCGCGTCCCTGGACGGCTGCGACATCTCGCCGGACTCCATCCTGCGTGCCAGGGAGGAAAATCCTGGCGTCATGTACAAGGTCTGCTCCAGCCTGACCCTCCCATACGACAACGGCGTCTTCGATCTGGCCTTCGCCAGCTGCGTCGTCCATCATGTACCGCCAGCTTCCTGGCTTGCGTTCGTACGCGAGATGCGGCGCGTCCTTCGCCCGGGCGGTGTCGCCTGCATCATCGAGCATAATCCCTATAACCCGCTGACGCGTCTGGCTGTGTTCCGGTGTCCCTTCGACCGAGATGCCGTGCTGCTCAGCGCAGCCAAAACAGCGTCACTCTTGCAGATGACAGGCTTCACGAACATCCGGTCCGAGCACTTCCTGCTGCTGCCGTCAGGCAGACCGTTTGCCCGAAAAGTCGAGCGCATGCTCGCCCGCCTGCCGTTGGGAGCACAGTATGTGTCTAGTGCGCGTGCCTGAGCACCTGTCTCCCGGCGACGACGCGCTCACGCTGCTGGCACGCTTCGGCATGGTCGGCATCTCTGCCACAATTCTGTATGCCGCTTTGGTTGCCGCTTTTTCCAAATCGCAACTGCTCGGTTTCACGCCCATCCAGGCTTCGCTTGGGGCATATGCCGCAGCCACCTTGTTTTCGTATCTCGCGCACAAATACCTGACGTTCGTGTCGGGCCGGTCGCATCGAACCGCAGCGCCACGTTTTCTCCTGCTGGCGGCAACAGGCTTTGCCATTGCCTATGGCGCGCCGGCACTTATGACGGTGAAGCTGGGCTTGCCGCTCGTCGTTCCCG
>NZ_RZQT01000141.1:0-15120 GCF_003998485.1 Mesorhizobium sp. M7A.F.Ca.CA.001.04.2.1 | reverse complement strand
CAGCCGATTCTGGGGCATCCTCTCCGCTGTCATCGATGTCGATCAGCTTTACGCGGCGAGCGGCTTGAATGACCCCGGGATTGATATTGATGTCGCCCTGACGGGGACCGACGCGCTTGGCGGTGGCGGCAAAAAATTCTTCGGGGGAGACAATGTCCTCGCCGGCAAGCCGGTGTCGGCCGATGTGCAACTGCCTTCGGGCTCCTGGCTGATTTCGGCTATACCGAAGGGAGGCTGGCCGGCCATTCCGAACAATGCGTGGATGTTGCGGGGGCTCATAGCCTTTGCCGGCGCGCTGGTGGTGCTGCCGATCCTGGTGGCCGGGCGACTGTTCGGCGAACGACAGAAAAACTATGCCGAGCTCAGACGTCTGTCTGGCCGCCTTGAGTTGGCCCTGGAAGCTTCTGGAATTGGCGTGTGGGAGCACGACCTGGCCACAAAAGAACTGCTATGGGACGACCGCGTCAACCAGATCTACGGCAAGCCAGCCGATGGCAAACCGCGCGGTTATGAAGACTGGGCGATGGCCATTCATCCCGAAGATTTCGACAGGGCGCGCCAGGAGTTCGACGCGGCCGCCGAGAGGGAGGGACCGTATTCTTCGCAATACCGAGTCCTGCTAGCGGACGGTACCACGCGCCACGTGCGCACGCGCGCAGCCTTCTTCCAGGACATCGGCGGCACGCCGAAGATGATCGGCGCCGAGTGGGACGTCACCAGCGACGTGCTGCTCAATGAGACGCTCATTCGAGAGCGCCAGCTGTCGGAATCGAAAAATGCCGAACTCAAGGTCGCAAAGGCGCATGTAGAGCATGTTGCGCTGCACGACCCGCTGACCGGCCTGCCCAACCGCCGCTATCTCGATGAGTTGCTTGCCGAAAAAAGCGTAACGGGGACCCGCACAGCGCTGCTGCATCTGGACCTCGACCGCTTCAAGCAGATCAACGATACACTCGGCCACGCAGCCGGTGACGCCATGCTGGTGCACGCCTCCAAGGTCATCAAGGTCAACACGGGTCCCGGTGATTTTGTTGCACGCATCGGCGGTGACGAGTTCGTCGTGGTGAGCCATGGACGTGATGACAAGCAACTTTCCGCGCTCGGCGACCGCATCATCACGCAGATGCGCCGACCGGTCGATTTTCAGGGCAACCCGTGCCGGTTCGGGGTGAGCATCGGAATTGCCGCCGGAACCGACGCCAAGCAACTGCTCGTCAACGCCGACCTCGCTCTTTACCGGGCGAAAGGAAGCGGTCGCAACCGACACGAATTCTTTGACGAAGAGCTGCAAAGCGAGATCGTGCGGACCAAGCAAATTGCCGACGAAATCCTGGGCGGGTTGGAGCGCGCCGAATTCACAACATACTATCAGCCGCAGTTCGACGCCAGGACACTTGAGATCGTCGGGGTCGAGGCGTTGTCGCGTTGGAAGCATCCCGAACGCGGCATCCTAGCCCCACAAAGCTATCTCAAAGTGGCCGAAGAACTCAACGTCGTGGCAATCATCGATCGCGCTGTCCTGGAACAGGCGCTTGAGAGTTTCGACCAATGGTCGAACAGCGGTCTCAAGATCCCGCACGTCTCGGTCAATGTCTCCGCCAAGCGGTTGGAGGACAAGGATCTGATCGATGGCTTGCGCAAGCTTGCCATCAGGAAGGGCACGGTGTCGTTTGAGCTGGTTGAGTCCATCTTCCTCGATGAGAATGACGACCTGGTCACCTGGAACCTGGAGCACATTAAGGAACTCGGCATCGACATCGAAATCGATGACTTCGGCACCGGCCATGCCTCGATCGTGTCCCTGCTCAAGCTGCAGCCGCGCCGGCTCAAGATCGACCGCCAACTGATCACGCCCGTCACCCAGTCGATCCCGCAGCGTCAGCTGGTCTCGTCGATCATTGAGATCGGCAAATCGCTCGGCATCGAAGTCATTGCCGAGGGTGTCGAGACGAATGATCACGCGCGCATCCTGAAGGAGCTTGGTTGCGATATTCTGCAGGGCTATGTTTTTGGCCGCCCAATGGACGCCAAGGCCTTCACGGCGTTTGCCCAATCGCGCAAATGGTTGGCCGTGGGGTAAGGTCATGCCTCGCGCGGTAAGGCAGGCAGGCCGAGCGGTTCAACCGGCGCCCAGTCGCGAATTGGCTCGAGCACACTGCACTTGCATCGGCAAACCCACCGCCCACCCTTGTCCCCAAAGTGCCCGACCGGCTCTGCGTGCCGGTGAAGTGACCGAAAGCAAATTTCTCGTCAGGTCTCTCAGATCTCATGATCCGACGGTCCGGTGGCGCGGCATGGGCTGTTAGCTCCAGACAGCTGAAGATAGCCAAAAGCGTCCGGCGTTATGGGCGAAGGAGCGCGGCACCAAATTGCGCCCACAATCGATCGCAGTCATTTGCCCTGAGGCTTGGCGTTCCCGGTTCGCCGTAGAAGACCATCGCCGAACGGACATCGTAACCGAGCACCGAGGCATTGGCCACGAACTGAATTGCCATTCCCAAATTCATCGCGTTGATCCTTACCTCGGCTTTAGTGCTGAGATCGACCACGCCGAAAATTTCCGCACCCCCACTTCTGCCGGCCATAACCGTCGTCGAGAGCGCGTTCCCCAAAGCGAGTAGCATTCGTGTTCAGTCCCCGCAAAGGCCGCTCTCGAACGCGCGCGCGGCGAATTTGTTCCTTGGCAGTTCAACGCCGGGCTATCGAACTGGCCTTTTCAAACGTGCAGCTTGCCTGATGCCGCGCCTTTAACGGTCCAGCAGTTTTCTTAGCGTAAAGCAGCCTCATGACGCTGCTCCGGCATTTCGGCGAACCAACACGTCGCCTTTTTTTCAAGCGAACGGCTTTGCCCATCATTGTCGTGACGCTGCTTGTTGCGACCCTCACCACAGGCCTTTTGCTGTGGTCGGCGACCCAGTCCGATGGTGTTGCCGTGTCGCGGCAGAAAAGCTTGGTCGCCTTGATCATATCCAAGCTGGAGAGCGGAATAGCCCACGATCAGGAGAGCGTCACCGTCTGGGACGACGCGGTCAGCGCCCTGCGGAGCCAGGATGCCAAATGGGTCGACACCAATCTCGGCACCTGGATGCACACGTATTTCGGCCACGATGAGGTCTACATTCTCGATCCGAAGGACGCGCCAGTCTACGCATTCGCCGATGGATCGGCGGTGGAGCCGGCGAGCTATCAATCCATACGCCCGACCACTGCGCCTCTCGTGGAGAACCTCAGGGCGAGGCTGAAACAGGGGGACACCGACGGCGTCACCGAGCAGGTGCTCACGATAGGTGCTTCCGACATGGTCGTCATCTCCGGCCATCCTGCCATTGTCAGCATCAAGCCAGTCGTTTCCGACAGCGGCCACATTGCACAAGTACCAGGTCAGGAATTCCTACACGTTGCCGTTCGCTATCTGGACGGCAGTCTGCTTGCCTCCTTGCGCCAAGACTATCTCCTCGACGACGCACACTTCTCCTGGTCAAACATGCTTAGCTCTGAAGAGGCGTCCTACCCCCTTGTCGGTCGCTCTGGTTCGACTGTCGGCTTCTTTGTGTGGCAGCCATATCGGCCCGGGGCGTTTGTCCTTTTTCAACTGGTGCCAACACTCGTGGCGGTGTTCGGACTGGCACTTGGCGGAATTATTGTAGCTTTGGCCGCTTTGCGCCGGCGGACTTTGAGGCTGATTGAGACCGAGAATCACATCTATCACCTGGCCCACTACGACCTGCTTACAGGGCTGCACAGTCGCGGCCATTTCAACAGTCGTTTGGCTGATGCGCTGACACTGCTGCCCGCGACGGGCGAGCAGCTCGCGATCCTCTATCTTGACCTCGACCGGTTCAAGCAGGTCAATGACAGCTTTGGCCACCCTGCCGGTGACGAGTTGCTCAGGGAGTTCGCAGACCGGCTGAGGCGGCTGACCCTGGAGGTGGACACGGTGGCGCGCCTGGGCGGTGACGAATTCATTATCATCCAGCGCGCGGTCGCAGGCGAGAATGAGGTCAAAACATTGTGCGAGCACTTGATCGAGTCCGCGCGCCGGCCGTTCGAGGTCGCCGGAGTTCAGGTTTTTGTCGGGGTGAGCGTCGGCGTAGCTCTTGCTCCCAGGGACGGGGTGGACCAGGTCGAGTTGGTGCGGAAAGCCGACCTCGCCCTGTATCACGCCAAAGCCGGCGGTCGCAGCGGCTATGCTCTGTTTGAACCCGAGATGGACCAGACGCTGGCAAAGCGTAAGGGTCTCGAACAGGACCTGCGCAAGGCGCTGCAAACGCCCGGCCACATCCGGGTGCATTATCAGCCGCTTTACACCGCCGACAAGTCGAAGCCCTCGCGCGCTGGTCGCACGCAGAGCGCGGTTGGGTCGCCCCTGACTTGTTCGTACCATTGGCAGAGGAAACGGGGCTCATCGAAGTTCTAGGCGAGCTGGTTCTGCGCCAGGCCTGCCTTGACGCGGTGCATTGGCCGATCGAGACCCTGGCAGTGAACGTATCGGGGTTGCAGCTGAACAATCCGAGCTTTGCCATGAAAGTGACGAGCATCTTGTTGGAAACGCAAATGGATCCACGGCGGCTCGAGCTGGAGGTTACGGAAAGCACGCTCTCCCAGCGCCCCACCGAATGCCAGCAGAACATGGCAGCGTTGCGCAGTGTCGGGGTGCGCTTTGCGCTTGACGATTTCGGTACGGGATTTTCCTCATTGGGCCGACTGCAGAGCCTGGAAGTGGACAGGATCAAGATCGACCAAGCTTCGTGCAGGGCTTTGGCGGCTCGAACGGTGACGAGGCCATCGTTCAGGCGATTATCGACCTGGCTCGCGCGACTGGCCTCAGCACCACAGCGGAAGGGGTCGAGACCGAGAGCCAGTGCAATTATCTGCGCAAGCTCGGCTGCGACCAGCTACAAGGCTTTTTGCTTTCAAGACCGGTGCCAAAAGAGGACCTTCAGGAACTCCTCGACGGCGGATCAAGGCGGGCGACCGCATGAGAATGCGTCTATGTGATTCCCGACGGTCGACGATGCCGCACGCGGATGCAAGCAGCGAATCTTGGCGGCCTGGGACAAGGTGCGTCGACACTCCCCTGGCCAGTGACGCCTGACGATCTGTGTCACCCGCTTCGGGCCAGAGCGATTGATGCGGCTGCGCATGACGCTGGGCTCAACTCTCAACCTCAGCGCACATCGGGCTCTAGGTCGAAAATGGTAGGTCGAGATCAACTCGCGCGACGGCGTAAGCGTCAAGCGAGATGAATTGGTCATCCAGCGGTCTTGCGGTACTTTCCATGAAGTTGGGATCGGTTGCCGCCCGTTCGAACTGCTCGGCGCCAAGAAGAGCTATACGGGCACTGCTCGGCGCATCCGGAAGTTTCACAGATTGCGCCTTGGAGGTGAGGTTGGCGACCCACAGTGTCACGCGCCAATCTTTTTCAGCTGCGATCGTCGCAATGGCGTCAGCGCCGGAAGTTCCTACGGACAGCAGGGTGGCTCCGCCGAGCCTTGAGAGACCCGCCATGACATGGAAAGCGGGATAGACCGTTCGGCCGTCCTGCTGGTCATACCATGGCTGGACGAAATCAGCCTTCCTGTGGATATGGCCAAAGGGGCCGGTGAAGTCCCCTACCGCGACGGCCTCGACCCCTTCGCGAGCGCAGGCCGCGAAATAGCCGAGCGTCCATGCCGCATTGAACAGCCCGCGCTGCCGCGGATCGATGCGGCTCAGACATATGCGGGCGTTCGCTTTGTTCGGCGCGGTGCCCTTTCCGTAGGGGTTCTCGCGGCAGCCGAGCTGACTGGGACCTATGCGCAGCGGCACGCGGTCGCCCGTGAAAGCATGTGCCGAGCGTATCTGATGAGGGATAGCCTGAAGCGTTTCCATCACCGAAATATCATCCGCCGCGTGCACGCTTGGACAGGTGGTGAAGGTCACGTAGTCGAGCGCTTCGGCTGGCGGACGCTTGCGATTGAGTTCGGTGAAGTAAGCGGCCATGCCTCCGCCCAGCCCGATCCCCGGGAAAGCCCGGCGAGCGGCGGAGTAGCATTCGTGGAAGCTGGGCATGACCGGCCGCGGTGCTCCCGGCTGAACGGATTTCATGTCCTGCGCCGGAAAGACGGAGACAGCTTCCAGTTTGAGGCCGATTGTATGGACCGCATCAGCGACGGGCGCCAATTCGCCGAATGGGTCGAGCGTGCCCTTGGTGATGATCTCGAGGACCACGCCTGCGCCGGTCAGCCGTGCAAGCGCGGCGTAGCTTTCGAGTTCATCATGGCCGTGTCCGAATCGGAGATCGACTTGGCAGACCATCCACTGCGGAGCCATTCGTCGTAGAAGCTCGGGGGATTCAAGCGCGTGCCTTGCCTCGTCGCCAGCGACGCCGACGCCAACGCGAGGCACTTGGCCGACGGGTCTGCCGATCGTCAGGTCGATGAGTGGATTGCGGTTTTCAGACGCCCCGGCACGAAGCGTTCCTGACACGTGAAGCCGGACGACCTGGGTGAATTTCTGGCCCTTGGGCAGTCGGTAAGGCCACGGGCGACGCAGAGGGCGGACATAGGTTTTATAGGAAGCGTCAGACCAATTGCGTTGATCCTCCATCTCGAAGGCATCACCGTCCATGGTGCATGTGGCCCAGATCCCAGGCGCGATCTCATGCGACAACGCCCGGATATCGGTGAACGGACATTTAGGGTCGATGTGGTCCGGAAAGAGCGATAGCTCATCATGACCATCCTCATGCAGCACCTTTACCGGCTTGCCCGCCAAGGCTTCGATCGGATGAAGGACGATGAAGCCGGTCCGATTCGTCAAAAGGTCAGTCTCGGGCTCTGCCTCGGCCGCAAAAGCCAGCGCACCATCACTACTGCCCGAGATCCGTACCTGATAAACCAGGCGACCGGATGTTGCGGAACATGTTGCACGGTATGCGACGCTGAACACATCCAGCCTTTCATCGATGTGGAGATCATCGAGAACGGCTGTAGCGGTTCCCCAATTTTCGTCCCGCACAAGGAACGAGATTCCGCGCAGAATCTCAATTCCGTCAAGGCGGATGTAGCGTAACGCCCCATTGTCGAAGTCGACCGACAACGGTCCCGCGCGAAGTGTGCGCAAGGGTGGCTCGACCTGTTCGGTTCCACACAAGCGGATGGCTCGAGATGCTGCCAAGGTCAAATTGCTTGCTCCGTCGCAGCGTCAAAAATCGACGCCCGGTTCATGTTGATGTCGATCGGCAGTCTCTCGCCGGGACGGCTGACGTCGTGCGCCTGAAGCTCCGCCACCACTGGCGCGCCGGCAAGGCGGAAGGTCGCATAGCTGCGCGAGCCAGTCGGCTGCAGCAGGTCGATGGTTGCATCATAGCGCAGCGTGCCCGGCTCGGGGGTAGCAGCGTGTGCGCGTGTCAGATGTTCCGGGCGCAGCCCGAGCAGCACCGACTGCCCATCTATAGCGCCATTTAGAGTCCGCCCGGGGGCGATCGGCAGCAGACCATCGGCCAGCCGGATGGCGGCGGCGCTCCCGTCCAAAGCCAGCGTGCCCGGCAGGAAGCTCATGCGTGGGGAACCGAGAAAGCCCGCGACGAAGATCGAGGCGGGGCGCTCGAACAGTTCGAGTGGCGCGCCCTGCTGCTCGATCAACCCGTCGCGCATCAGCACGATGCGGTCAGCCAGTGTCATCGCCTCGATCTGGTCATGGGTGACGTAGATCATCGTCGTGGCGATGTCCTGGTGAAGGCGCTTGATCTCGCCGCGCATTTCGTCGCGAAGCTGGGCATCCAGATTGGACAGCGGCTCGTCGAACAGAAAGATGCGGGGGTTGCGGACTATGGCGCGGCCGATGGCGACGCGCTGACGCTGCCCACCGGATAACTGGCGTGGAAATCGCCCGAGCAAGGGGATGATGCCGAGCATACGCGCAGCCTCGGCAACGCGCGCCTCTACCTCGGGCTTCGGCATCTTGCGCGCCTTGAGACCGAAGCCGATGTTCTTCGCCACGCTCATATGTGGATAGAGCGCATAGTCTTGAAACACCATCGCCACGTCACGATCGCGCGGCCGCAAGTCATTGACCACCTCGCCGCCAATCTCGATCGTGCCTTGCGAACTCTCCTCCAGTCCTGCAATCGTCCTCAAAAGGGTACTCTTGCCGCATCCGGACGGGCCGACCAGAACGGTGAACTCACCGTCGCGAATGTGGAGGTCAATGCCGCGCACCGCATGGAAGGCGCCGTAGCGCTTGTGCAAGCCGGTGATCCTGACTTCAGCCATGCCTGCCTCTTTCTATCCGCGAACGGCGCCGAGCGTCAGCCCGCGCACGAGATGTCGTTGAGCAAGGACTCCCAGAGCGATGGATGGCACGAGGGAAACAATGGCCAGGGCCGCCGCTTCACCATATTGCGCGCCCTGGAAGCCGATGAAGGAGCGGAATACGGTTGGCAGCGTGAACGCAGTTCGACTGGTCAAAATGAGCGCGAAGAAGAACTCCGTCCAGCAAGCGATGAAAGCGAAGACGGCCGCCGCGACGATGCCCGGGGCGGCAAGCGGCACGGCAACGCGCCAGAACGCCTCCCAACGCGTGCAGCCATCGACCAGGGCCGCCTCCTCCATCGACTTCGGCATGCCGCGGAAATACGCGAACATCATCCACACCGACACCGGCAGCGTGAAGACCGTGTAGGCGATGATCAGACCAATATGGGTGTCGTACAGCCCGACGCCACGATAGATAAGGAATACCGGCAGGACGATGCCGATTGGTGGCAGGAAGCGCTGTGACAGCACCCAGAAAGACAGGTGCTGGCCGCCCGTGTTGTAGCGCGCCAGACTATAAGCCATCAGCGTGCCCAACAACGCTGAAAGCACGGTGGCCGACAGCGAAATGATCAGACTGTTGATGAGCCCGTCGAGGCCGCGATAAGCGAACAGCGCAGCTTTGTAGTGTACAAGGGTCGGCTCGGCAGGGAACCAGACGGGCGGCACGGTGAGGTAGTCGTCGCTCGGCTTGATCGAGGTGTTGAACATCCAGTAGAGGGGCCACAGCACGAACACGAGGAAGAAGCCGAGCAGCAGCATGCGACCGATCGGCACCGACCGGCGTTTCCTGCGGCGGGCGGGCGCGACGGCGGCCATCAGACCGGCGCCACCTTCAAGAGCCGCCGCACCAGCAGCGTCACTACCAGCGCGGTGAAAATCAGGAATAGCCAGCTTCCGGCCGTCGCCTGCGACAGATGAAACTGGGTGAAGCCGACCGTGTAGAGATAGTAGGAAGCCGTGTAGGTTTGCGTACCCGGGCCGCCGCCGGTCATGATAAAAATGGTATCGAACATTCGGATGGCGTCAAGCAGGCGGAAGGTCAACGCCAGCAGCATCATAGACCCGAGATGCGGCAGCGTGATCGCCCAGAAGGCCTGCCAGGCATTGACGCCGTCGAGTTCCGCCGCCTCGTAGAGGTTCGGAGGGATTGCGGTAAGCCCGGCGAGCAGGACGACAAACATGAACGGAGTCCACTGCCAGACATCAGCGATGATCAGCGAGACATAAAGCCATGGGCGCTCGGTCATCCAGCCGATCGTCACCTCCTGCCCCAACAGTTGCGTCAGGATGTAGTTGGTTGGCCCGAAAGGCCGCTGAAGCAGCAGCGTCCACGCTTGGCCGACTATCACCGGGCTGATGAAAAGCGGCACGATCAGGATCGACATGACGACACCGCGCCCCGGAAAGCTGCGCACCATGGTGAGCGCCACCAGAAGGCCCAGCACGAATTCGATGGCGACGCTGATGCTCGACAGGCAGGCCGTCAGCAAGAGCGACCACCGTGCCACGGAATCGAACACCACCCGCTCGAAGTTTTTCAAGCCGACAAAGGCGTGGCCTGGCACTTGGAAGTCGTAGTTGATGAAGGACACGACCAGTGAGAACAGCAGCGGATAGATCGACAGCGCCAGTATCAACAGCACCGCGGGCGCGACCAGAAGCCATTTGAAGTGGCGGTCCGCCCACTGTGCGAGGGTCGAAAGCCGAGGCGGGGCGCCGGTGGTCGTCATGCGACTGATCGTGGTGGTGTGCGGCATCGATTTATTCCAAAGATCGCCACGCGGTTGAGCCAGGGTGTTGCGAGCGAAGCGCCCGCAACACCGGTCTGGTGCTAGAAACCCGGCTCCCCTCCAGGCGAGTCTCAGAGGGTGACTGCCATGCCAAGCTTCTCCACTGTGTTGTCAGCGGTGGCGCCGGGCAGTTTCAGGAACTCGGTGTAGAATGCCTTTTGCGACTCCATCCCGAGCCGATCGGTCGTCTCGTTCCACTCGGCGGCCGCCGTTTCCAGCGATGCTTTCGGATCCGCACCAGCCCACACTGCGGTGCACATGCGGTCGATGCTCAAGAAATAGTCCTGCGCACCTGGCATGATCGGGTCGAGCAGGCCGACATTCGCCGAGTTGTTGAGGTTGGCCAGGTACTCCTTGGCGCTCGGGAACAGTGCTCCATAGAGCTCCGACTTGAAATGCGAAATGCGGTATGGGTCGCGCAGCGCATAGGGCAACATGCAGCGCGCCAGTGAGACGGGAGGCGAGCAGGCCCACTGCATGAACAGATACGCCGCCTCCGGATTGGGCGAATCCGCCGACAGCGCCTTGTTGTAGCCGGTGGCATGTTCCGGATTGCCCGGCACGACGGCATAGCCAACCTTGCCAGCGATCTGCGACTGGGGAATGAAGTTGATCGCCGTGGCGGATTGCGAATAGTTCGCCGCCATCCGGCCGCTTGGAGGCCAGGAATAGATCATCGCAACCTTCCCCGTCAGGAATGCCGCCCAAAGGGAGACGGCGTCGAGCTCGTTGTTACCGGGGATCGAGGCCTTGTTGGCCGCGAGCATGTTCGTCAGCGTCTTGACGCCCGCATCCGACACCAAGCCGGCCTTCATGTCGTCGCCGAACAGTTTCCCGCCGTTGGCACGGTACTGCTGCAGAAAGTCGAACTGATTGCCCGGGCTGCCCGCCTTGCGGAAGTGGCCTGCACCATAAACCTTCGGTGCCATCTGGTCGGTGATGAATTGGGCGATCTGAGCATATTCCTCCCAGGTCTTCGGTGGTCCGAGCTTCGCGTTGAACTTGGTCTGGTAGGCCTCCATCATCTTCGGATCCTCGAAGATGTCCTTGCGGTAGTAGAGAGCGAACATGTCGCCGTCGTCGAAGAAGCCCCAGATCTTTCCCTTGTAGGTCGGCAGCGCCTTGTAGAGAGGATGATAGTCCTCGAGGTCTGCAGGGTTCATATATTTGGCGATATAGTCGTCGAGAGGTGCGATGACGCCGCCATCGGCGAGCGACGGTGTCCAGGCTGGCGAGATGTCGAGCACGTCATAGGCGCCTGAGCCGGCAATGTGCTCGGCGACCGCCTTGGAGTATTGATCGGGATTCGACAGTTCGACCACATTCGACTTCATGCCCGTAAGCTGCTCCCACATCGGCCCACTGAAATTGCGTGGATCGAGCGCCTGCAGGCCTGCCTCGTAGGTCATGTTGATCGTGACGCCCGCATGCGCCTTGGCCGCCTCGACCGCGCGGAAGGCGGAGCCCTCCGCCGGTCCTTCCTTAGATGCTTTCAGCGCAGCGGCCTGCGCCTGTCCCAGCGGCGACGTGGCGTCGGCCAGTTCGAGCTTCTGCTGCGCCAGCGCCCAATCGGTCATCATACCCAAAATGGGTGCAGACGCTGCCAACATACCGGTCATCTGGCCGAAGCGGGTTATGAAATTCCGGCGGGTCGTTTCGCCACGCATGAAGGCGTCGACCTCTGCTTCGAGACCGGCCTGAAAGTCACGTTTTTCACGATCGTTCATAGTGCTTGGTCCTCCCGTTTTCTCATTTGCTCACTCGTCCGCAGGCGCGGCGGTCGAGCATTCCTCCCGTAAGGCCCCCGCAATGGCCGCGGCGGCGCGCCAAATTCTCGCACTCCTAGCTTCCGAAGCGGCCCGCGAAAACGGCCAGCCTATCCTTCCACCGCTCGCTCGAAAGCACCTCGCGATTGACCACACCGCGCGGCTCGCGACCATGTTGAACCTCGATTACCGCTTTGACGTCTGCAGCGCCGTTGCCGGCAAAGCACTGGTCGGTCCAGCACAATGCGTGCGGCGCAAGGATGACGTTGTCGAGTTTGAGGATTGCATCGTCAGCATCCGGCGGCTCCTGCTCCAGCACGTCGAGACCGGCGCCGGCGATACGACGCTCCCGCAGGGCTTGTGCCAACGCCTCCTGGTCGACGATCGGGCCGCGCGCTGTATTGATCAGGTAAGCAGTAGGCTTCATCAGGGCGAGCCGCTCGGCATTGACGAGATGGCGCGTGTCAGGCGTCAGCGGACAACTTACCGACAGCACGTCGGCGCGACGAAACAGATCTTCCAGTCCGACCAGCTCCACGCCTAGTTCGGCAGCGACCTTCTTGTCTGCAAATGGGTCATGGGCGATGAATCTCATATCGAAGGGCTTTGCCAGGCGAAAAACTTCGGCGCCTATGTTGCCGATGCCGAGCGACCCCAGCGTACGCCCCACGAGCCCGACACCCATATGTTGGGAGCGCTCCTGGAAGCCATGAGGTCCCTTACGGGTGAGGGCGTCCTTCGTGAACAGCTTGCCGGTGAGTGCCAACATAAAGGTGATGACGGATACGGCGACCGGCCGTCTTACCCCATCGGGCGTGATGACCAGAGCGATGCCGGCGGCAGTGCAGGCCTCGACGTCGACAGTATCGTAGCCGACGCCGAAGCGGGCAACGACGGCCAGCCGACCGCTCTTGGGGACACTCGTGGAAACGAAGCGATGAGTGAGAAGGATCAGTGCATCGAAGTCCTCAAGCTGGTCGGCGCGAAGCGGGTTATTCGATTCCAGGAATGTCATCTCGAGGCCTGGCGCCTTGCGCAGAGGCTCCAGGTCGAAGTCGGGATAGGTCAGCGAGCCGTCCGGCATGCGGAAATCACCGGAAAGCGCCACCTTGAACTTTAGGTCGCCCATTCTCTCCTCCGTTCTTACTGGCACCCGGCCCGGATTTTGGAGACCGCGTCGGCGATCGCGTCGTGCAGTATCCAGACGTCGCCCGAATAACAAATGAAGTCGAAGCCTTGTGCGTAGAACTCGTGGCCCTGCTGGACGTTGGGCACCAGGCGCCCGAGCGACTTGTTGTGCCTTTTGGCGGCGGAAACGATTTTGGCCATCGCGGCGATGAAGGTCGGGTGCGCGAAGTCGCCGGGAATGCCGAGCGAGACCGACAGATCAAAGTGACCGACCCACAGACAATCGACGCCGTCCAATCCCGCAATGCCGTCGATGTTCTTGACGCCGTCGGCGGTCTCGATCAGGCAGATGAACACCGAGCGCTGGTTGGCCGCCTCGAACTTATCTGCAACCGAGCCCGGACGGTAACGGTCATGCGCGATCTGCAGCGCCACGCCGCGAGCGCCAGCCGGATGGTATTTCATGGAACTGATGATGTGCTGCGCCTGCTCGACGGTACTCACCATCGGCGCGATTAATCCTTCGGCCCCCATATCCATGGCGCGGGCGAGGAAATGGTAGTCCTGCGATGGCACACGCACCATAACCGGCAGGTCGGCCGCCTCGAAATATCGGATCGCGCTCTTGACCGTTTCCAGGCTGAAGCCCGAATGCTCCATATCGAAAAAGGCGAAGTCACAGCCAGCGGACTTCAGGATGTGGCCTATCCCCGGCGTCGCGAACTCGGCGACAAGGGTCCCGAGCTTGACGCGTCTGTGAGACGCTAGCGCCTTGAGACTTGGCTCCGACATGAACTTCCCTCCCGTTCGCCCACAAGGGGCGCATTGCGCCTATGCGTTCTTCAAGACGAAGCTTCGACAACAAGGTCGCAGATCGTCACCAGCTTGGTGTCGACGAGCGGCGCGCTCTGCGAATTGAATTCCTCGAAATGGGCTGTCCGGCAGTGGAGCTTGAATGCCGCCTCGCTGTCGTAAATCTCGTAGAGCAGGACCCGGTCGGGCTCGCCGCGCGCCTGCGTCACATCAAAGCGGCGGCAGCCGGCTTCGCGGCGTACCGACGCGGTCGCGTTGGCGTCCACGAGCTCTCGGAATCTGCCCCGGGCACCCGGCTTGAGGCGGAAATCGACCCAGACCACGAAGCCGCTCATCCCTTGCCACCCGCAATTTCAAGATAGCGTCTGGAGACATATTCCAGATGCCTGCGCATAGCCGCTTCGGAGGCGTCTGGATCGCGCGCGGCGACGGCATCAAAGATTTCGCGATGAGCCTCGTAGGCCTTTCGGTCTTCACCTTTGGCCAAAGTTGTGCGCCGCTGTTCCAGCAGCCATTCGGCCAACGCCGCGTGAATGGCTGTGAAGATACGATTGCGGGTGATCACCGCCAGCACGTAGTGGAAGTCCACATCGGTGCGCTCGAAGCGCGTCAGGTCCCCGATCGACTGCCGGTTGATTTCGAGCGCCTCCTTGAGGCCCTCAATATCCTCTGACGTGGCATTGATGGCGGCGTTGCGGGCAAGCCCGACTTCGAAAAACAAACGCGCGCTCTGGAAGTCATGAACCCCGCCAGGGGCCGAAATCATGTGGCGCGCCGGCCCCGAGAGGGCGTCGATCACGAATTGGGGGGTTGGCCGAGTGACGCGGGCGCGCTCGCCGGATTTCACCTCGACAAGCCCCATCTTGCTCAGATGCAGCAGGGCCTCGCGGATTGAAGGGCGCCCGACCCCGAACTGCCGCATGAGTTCCCGCTCGGATGGGAGCCGGTCGGCTTCGACCAGCTCTCCCTTGCGGATCATCCGCTCGAGGTGCGCTGCAACCTCCTCCGAAAGCTTCCGCGGTTTGATCAGAACTCCGATCATGTGGCATACCTGTTATACCAGTCGGATACGCTAGGCTCCCAGAGCGCCTCTGTCAACGATCAATTGGGCTGGATAGAGACCGAACAGAGATGCCCAGGCTCGCGCGGCCCGCCTCTTGGATGGCAAGGACGACGATCGATGGGCTGCTCGTAAAAGATCAGCGGCGCAACCTTCACGCCCTCGACCTCGACCACAGGAGTGGCACAGACATGTGCCCTCGCCCCGCTGCGCTGCCCGACCCAGGCAAGCCAGGGCTGCCAAAGGGCGAGCGGATTTCCGCT
>NZ_RZQT01000140.1:0-15213 GCF_003998485.1 Mesorhizobium sp. M7A.F.Ca.CA.001.04.2.1 | reverse complement strand
GTGTATGGGTTTGTTCGTCAGTCCGGCGGCAGCGTCAAGATCTCTTCCGAACTCGGTGTCGGAACCACCTTGAAGATCTATCTACCGCGGTCGCATGGCGGCATTCCCGACAGCCCGGCCGCCGCCTTGGCGGGCGAGCATCCGGGACATTCAGACGAGGTCATCATGATCGTCGAGGATGAAGATCGTGTACGCCTGATGGCCGCAGAAGCGCTGCGAGAACTGGGCTATTCCGTCCTGGAAATGTCGGGGCCACGAGATGCACTTGCCGCCGTGGAGAGCGGGCATGTGCCTTCGCTTCTGTTCACCGATGTGGTCATGCCGGAAATGTCAGGCCGCGAACTGGTGGACAAGGTCAGGACATCGCACCCGTCACTAAAGGTGCTCTACACCACCGGCTACACGCGAAACGCGATTGTTCACAATGGCACGCTCGATTTTGGAACGGAGCTTTTGACCAAACCCTACACGATCGACGAGCTGGCCGAGAAGGTCCGAAAGGTGCTCGATCGAAAGTAACGATCGGCCAGAGGCGATGTACTCAAGCGGCCGACCCAAATCCACTGCAGGCACGGCGGGGCGGTATGATGTCTCGCTGGAACCAGGGGGGACTGCCGCGAGTTCTCTGGAATGGCAAATCATCCGATCACCAGCGCCCTTACCACAATCGGCACACTGACTTCCCGTCCCGCTGCGTTCCTGGTCTTGTTGGCCTACGCAATTCTTTGGATGATTTTCGAGCGACAGAGCTTGGATTGGCATGGAGCCGCAACATTGTTCACGTGGGCGATGACGCTGTTCATCCAGCGCGCGGAGCACCGCGACACTCAAGCGATCCACGCCAAGCTGGACGAGATCCTGCGGTCAGATCACGCGGCTTCAAACATCACCCGGATCGACGATGAAGAGCCTGAGGAGATCGAAAAACATCGCCATCGCCAGCAACTGGGCGATTGACGTGCAGCCTTTCGGTTCCGTTGCGTCAGGCGCCCGCAAGAAGACCTCCCGCATTGCGCCTTGGCGAAAGGTGCTCATCTATCTGGCCATCGCCGCCATCGGCAGCCTGCTCACGGTGTTGATCATAAACCTCACTCCACAGCCGCGCGTTCTACGATCTATCGTCCCCCACCGGTTCGACGCTACGGATCCCCAATTTCCCAAGACGATGAGCAGCTATTCGCAAGGGCAGATGTTCGGTTCCAACGCGGTCCAAACTCTCGTCAACGGAGACGAAATATTTCCCTCAATGCTGCAAGCAATCGGGGCGGCTCGATCCAGCGTCAACATGGAAACGTATATTTATTGGTCAGGAGCCATCGGCTACGAGTTCGCGATCGCATTGGCGACGAAGGCCCGCGAAGGCGTGGAAGTCCGCGTGAACGTCGACTGGGTTGGCAGCCTTCCCTTCGACGAGGACCTGATCCGCATCATGACGACGGCAGGTGTGCGGTTCGAACGCTATCGGCCGCTACGCTGGTATACGTTGGACCGTGTAAACAACCGAACTCATCGCAAGCTGCTGATCGTTGATGGCCGGATCGCTTTCACTGGCGGGGGCGGCATTGCCGATGATTGGCGCGGGAACGCACGCAACTCAAATGAATGGCGCGACACGCATTACCGGATCGAAGGACCAGCCGTGCCCGCATTCCAGGCGGCGTTCGCCGAAAACTGGCTTGAGACGACCGGCGAGACATTGCAGGGCGGGAAGTTCTACCCTGCAGTTGCGGCCGCTGGCGGTCTCGATGCGCAGTTGATACTTTCTTCGCAGCCAAACGGCTCGGAGAACATGGAGTTGATGATGTTGGCGGCAATAGCCGCGGCCAAGGATCATCTGCGCATCGGCATGGCCTACTTCGTGCCGGACGACATCGCGCTGCAGCAGATTCTTGATGCAAGGAAGCGAGGCGTCTCGGTCGATGTCATCGTTCCCAATTGGCTCACGGATGTGCCTGTGGTGCGAAAGGGCTCGCGCTTTTTCTGGGGCGAATTGCTCAAGGCCGGTGTGCGCATCTTTGAGTTTCAACCCACAATGTACCATCCCAAGCTTTTGATCGTCGACGATGCCTGGGTGAGCTTTGGCTCGGCTAATCTGGATGAGCGATCCTTGCGCCTCAACGATGAGGCCAGTCTGAACGTCTACGGCTTGGAATTCGCGCGGACGCAAATAGACGTTTTCAACGAGGACCTGAAGCGATCAAGGCAGGTCAGTCTGGAAGAATGGCAAGCGCGTCCGCTAAGCGAAAAGGTCACCGACTACTTTGCGAGCAGGTTTCGCTCCCAGCTCTGATAATGGCGAGGAGGCGGAGATCCAAAGTCCCCGCGATTGCTCGCCAGGTATTTCGCAGCCTTGCTGGATCAGGTCGCGGAAGCCCTCCCTCCCAGCCGCGCTCGCCGCTGGACTCTCCCAGTGTTCCGCACGGATGTGGAGAGCCTAAAAGACTTCGATCACCTTACGGCTTCTCTTTTTGAGAGCCTGGATGGGTTTGCGGCGAGTTTGCGGCTGCGCCGGCGACGACTCCACCGGACGCTGTGCAAGCCTTGCTTGTCTCAGCCGCGCCGTCTTCTCGGCGCGTTGTGCGCGTTCAGCGTCCAGCGTCTCTTGGCTGATGCGTTTGGCGCGGTCGTATCTTTCCTTGTCATGATTGCGCGTCACGGACACCTCCTAGCCAGCAACAAAAATCCTGCGAACCTTTTTGGTGACACGCTGCTTGCGTTCTATGGGAGACGGCGTGATGGCCTGTGCGAGGCGCGCTTCCTTTAACCGCGCCGTCTTGGCGGCGCGCTCAGCACGTTCCTTGTCGACAATGATTGCTGCAGCTGATGTGGTCTTCTCGTTGCGAGCGTCATTATTGGTCCGCGGCATCTCAGCGCCTCGCCTTAATTCTTGTCGCCCGCAGAGCCATTTTGTACCTGGGTCGTGCTCTAACCTGGTGTATCGCCCCCTTGGGCGAGATTTTGCCTCGATGAGCCGGCTTCATGCGCAGGTGGTTGTCGTTGTCCGCTTGTGGGATGGCCATCTCGGTTCTCCTATGCGGGCCGAACTTCGATATGACACAAGTGTTCCAAGGCAACGCGCAAGCTGCTGGGCTATTTTCGAGGCAAGGAAACGCGCTTCAGGCGCGTGATCGGGGAACCGTGACAGGGGGCCGTAGCTGGAACTTTGAGAGCGCAGATAGCGTCGGCGCCTGCACACGGCGGCCCTCTCCCAAAAGCTGTCAGCCGCGGCGGTGCGATTACCGGCAGCAAAGGAGCTTGGTGTCGACGATGAACTTCCTGGCGACGAGATCGTTCGGACATTGCTGCAGCGCAGGATCCCCCCGCGAGCGCATTAGCTGGGTATTGTATGGCGTTAGGGCCGTTGAACCACCACCGGGGTGTGTCAGTAGCACCTTACAGGCAGCCGCAGGTCCAAACGAGCAGCACCGTTCCAAGCGCATAAGGGACCAGAAGCAAACCTATCGTCACCCAGAAAGCCGGCTCTGCCAAGGCGGCCATGTCCTTGCGAAACTGCTCCATGGGGCTACCCCGGCAACTTCGACAAACGAAAAGAGCTGATCTGGTATGGCCTACGGCCCGCTTTTGGCATCTTCGACCTCCAGCGCATCCATGAGGGCTGCCACATCGCTGGGTTCGCCAGCGGCGTCACCATGCACGCCAGTTCGCGCTTTCTTGAGCGCTTGCTCGATCGCATCTTCAATGTTTCCGAGCTCGTCCTCACGCACCTCGCGACCATAACCGGCCGCTTCGGCATCCTGCTCGAATTGCTGAGCCAGCACGGCGAAGCTCACTTCCTCTTGGCCGGCAAGAGTGCCGACATTCTCCTGCAGCCAGCTTTCAAAAAACTCTTTGGTCGCGTTCATCGGATAACTCCTCCACCGGATTAAGCGCGGCGGCGATCCGAAGTTCCGCCATGGCGTCACTTTCTCAATCAGACGAACAGAAGCGCGTGCGCTGACATTCACGGAAGGCAGCTGAACTTTCAGGTGCCACATGACCGCCGCTTCATTTGGCCTTTTGCGTATCCGGCGCGAACAGGGCTTGGCCTGCCAGCTTCGCGTGCAACGTGCGGGCCAGGTCAAGATGTTCAAGCACCGTCGGCAGCTTTTCGGAGGCGAAGCGCTGAAGCGCTGCATCCTCGCCCGAGCCTATCTCCCAAGCCAGGAGCTGCGCCGTCCTTTGGTGATCGACGATCTGCGCCCTCAGGTACGCCAGCTCAAACGCGGCGCCGTCGAGCTTTTCGAGATCGGAACGGATGTTCTTGTGATCTGGATCGAGCCCTTCGGGAAGTGGAATCTTGCTTTTATCGGCCACGGATTTCAGCTGCTCATTGGCCTTGTTGTGATCATCGACCATCCGATTTGCAAATTCACGGAGGTCTTCGTGGCTTGTCTTTCCAGCCGCGAGTCGCCCGAACTCTATCTCGGCCCTGCCGCCTGCCGTAATTAGCTGTACGAAAAGCCGATCCTGATAATTCGTCTGGTGCGGTGCTGGAACTCCAGGCTTCTCCATACTGGTATCGGGGGCAAGACCGGCTGGATTGCCGATTTGCGCCAGCGCACAGCAGGGCGACAATGCCAGGACTACTGTCATTATGGCGGCACGCATGAACTGTCCTCCATTCAATACCTAGTTAATTGTCGGCCACGGTTTTTCCCGGATGATGTCTAGAGCGTGAGCAAATAGGCCACCAATGCTTCCTTTTCCGATTGGTCGAGCTTCGTTCCGAGCACCAGGTTGAAGAACTCAACGGTATCGCCCAGCGTCATCAGACGGCCGTCATGAAGATAGGGCGGAGAATCCTTGATCCCGCGCAACGTGAAGGTCTTGATGGGTCCATCTGGAATGGCAACCTGGTCGTTGAACGTCTGACCAACTTTGTAGAATCGCTCGAGCTTCAGGTCGTGCATATTGTTGTCCATGAAGGACTGGGCTGGAACATGACATTCGCCGCAGCGGCCCTTTCCCATGAACACCTGCTCGCCCTTGATCTCCAGCGCACTGGCGGTAGCCGGGTCAAGTCGTCCAAAGGGATCGAGCTTGGGTGCCGGAGGAAAATCGATGATGTTCTGCATCTGCGCCATCATCGCGACCTGGTTGGGCCGATCCGGCAGGTTCACGCCCTTGCGGGTGGCGCTCACGTGATCGCCGTTGAAATAGGCGGTGCGCTGTTCGAACTCCGTAAAGTCTTCCACGGAACGCAGCGAGCGCTTGGATCCGTGGATCTGCTGGTTGAACAAGCCGCGCAGGCTGGTTGTGTCGAGCCGGAAGCGCTCGGCTTGCGGCCGCACGTCCGGGGTGAGGTGAAACGCCCCGTTGGTGTGGAAATTGGAATGGCAATCGAGGCAAGCGACACCCGTGCTTTGCATCGCTACCTTCCTGTCCTCGGTCTGGTTGAATTCCTCCTGCGGAAATGGCGTCAGCAGCAGACGAAGTCCTTCCATCTGCACGGGCGTGATGATGCCGTTCATGTATTCGTAGAAGTTGCGTATCGTCAGCAGATCCCCTCGCGACACATCTCCAAGCTCCGGGTGCGTGGTCAGAAATATTGGAGGTGGAAACTCCGGGGTAAGGTGATCCGGTAGATCGAAATCGACGTCGAAGCGGCGCAGATCGCGTCCTTCATCAGCGCCGATCTCTCTAATCTCACTTTCAGGAAAGACCTGACCTCCGGCGGCCTGCTTGACGTGCGGCAACGGTAGGAAGCCTTGCGGCAACAGACCACGATCACGAATTTCCTGAGGGGTTTTCGCTGCCAGGCTGCTCCAGGTTTCGCCTGCCGGCAGTTTCACTCGCGAGCCTTCTTGTACAGCCTTGCGCCCGCCCGACATCATGACGCCGGGCATCGGCCGGTCGGCCAGATCGTAACGGCTCTCGAGCAGGCCGCGTTGCCGTTGTGTCACAGCCGGCTTTTGCGCCTCGTCAGTTTCCTTGACCGCAGAAAAAGGCAAGCTTGGCAATGGTCGATACGTCAGATCCGGCGGCAGCGGGTCCGAAGCAACATTGAGCGTGAACGTTGCAGCGCCAAGCAGGACCGGCAAACCAAGATTGAAGATGCGCGACATATCCCCTCCCCACAGCGTTGAATTTGGCCCCAACCAGTGCGCGCCAGCTTTGTTCCATAGCTTTGATAGCCCCAACGCTCACGCTCGGCTTTCGATGATCGCCGGTGTCGCTGCTTTGGAGGGTGCGATCTGCGTGCCTTGCCTGCGTGCCGCTCTCGCCATCTTCTGGCTGATGAGTGCACGTCCGCTACCGACTCGTGGCCTTGTAGCCCGCACCGAGCGAAGCTATCTATCCCGACATTCCGGATTGTATCACCCCATCGGCCGACGACCCGTCAGACATCGCCGCATTGTTGATCTGGTCCGTCCCGAACTGAGCGACCTGAACCATCATAGCCCTGGCCTTTGCAATGAGTTCATCGTCGGGAAGAGTATGCCCGGCCTGCAGGGTAACTGTAATACACTCGCCTCCCTCGCCCCGAAATTCCACGACCGGAGCCTGGTCTCGGCTGACGACAACTCCCATCATCTGCATAAAAACCTCCTCGTCGCTTCCTGTTGGCCAGACAAACGCACCCAGCTCGGCCATCTAATCCTTGACATAGGCCCCAGGTTGACGCCCGCCTCTGGGCGCCTTGGCGTCTTTCGAATGCTCGGCGACCGCAGGGCCTGCTCCGGATATTTTCTCTGGGGCCGGTGAAGGTGTCGCCGACTTTGACGGGGTCCTGCCGCTCGATTTCTCGGGGCGGTGTGATATGTCAGTTGAAGACTTGTCTGAAGAAGTCATGGCTCTTTCCCTAGCGCGAAAACCCCAATACCAACCTGCGAAAGGCCGTGACGTTCCATCGTGATATGATCTCCGTTGTTGAACCTGCCTCGCTGGGGCGCACCGGCAACGGGCTTATTTCGCAAGACGAATAGCAACGGCCAAGGCGCTCGGGCAAGACACAGCCTGACACGTCGCGGTGCGGGTATTGGAATGCGAGCCGACGCGAAACGCTTCATTGAGATCATCCATCACGGAACCCGCGGCAGGCAGCAGCTTCGTCATTTCTGCAGGAATGCGTTTTGCCAACGCGGACACCGCGACCATGCCCGTCGCCCGCCACTCTCTCCTGGTGCCAAGCGCCCGCTTGCAGCGCCTACCTCCAGGAGCCTGCAATACAGGCTGACTCGGCAGCTCAACCGATGAGGAACAATATCTCCCTTTGAAAGTTCTGGCCGACCCATGAAGGAGGTATGAAATGTCAGAATCACGCGAATGGCTTGTCCAATGGCTCAGGGATGCTCACGCCATGGAGGAGCAGGCCGAAACCATGTTGAATGGGCAACTGAACCGGATAGAGAACTATCCTGAGCTCAGCGAGCGGATTCGCCAGCACATCCAGGAGACCAGACAGCAGGCTGCTCGGCTGGAAACCTGTCTTGACCGCATCGGACAAGGATCTTCCACACTGAAGGATGCCGGCGGCAAGCTGACGGCAATGGCGCAGTCGCTCAGTGGGGTGTTCGCCGGGGACGAAGTGATGAAGGGATCGCTTGCAAGCTACACGTTCGAGCACATGGAAATCGCCTCCTACACAATCCTGATCGCCGCCGCCAAATCGCTAGGCGAAGCAGAGGTCGCCCAGCTCTGCGAAGAGAATCTGCGTGAGGAAGTTGCGATGGCGGACTGGTTGAAAAGCCATATTCCAGCGACAGCCGAGCAGTTCCTCGCGCGGGCCGACTCGGAGAGTGACAACGCCAAGCGCTGATCTACGATCGTGGCTCGCAGGCGATAGTGAGCACCGGTCAGCGCAGCGTACGGGCCCACGCTGACCGCCGTGGCGCGGGCCCACATAGCAACTACCTTGACCAGGTAATATTCGTATCGGTCTTGGGGGTGACCGTCCTGTTTGGGCGGCAACGACAAAACGACCTGGTCTGATGACGGCAGTTCCTCATGCGGGCGTGGAGCGTCATTCCGATTGAAAACAGGAACTGAGAGAGCGGCATCTTGCATCAAGACGCAAGTCGCAAGAAGCATCGTTAGGCCACTGAAGTGAGAACCTCCGTCGGGCCGGGCCACGAAACATTCGGCAGCGGTCGGGCGTTGTCTCGGGAGTTTGGGGCGACCCGCACCGCCATGTTTTCTTGGCAGGTGATCGAGTGCGTTCTGGGAAATGCGCGTGCCACGCGGCCTCCGTTATGGCCTGACGATTCGTCCCATCAAGCTGGTCGTTTGTGCCCTCATGCGAGGAGGAAGTCCTTCCAGGCCGAGCGGGTCAGGCAACACCGGAGTATTTTTTCATTACCCTTGCTGCTCGCACGAGTGACGACCAATCAGCTCCCATAGTGGCGACGAGGTCACTAGCTTCTTCGCTGGAAATGCCGGTGCGGGCGGCGAGCTTCTTCGCAAGCAAATCGAAAGCCAGTTCGACTATCGTCATCGTTCAGCCCTTTCGCTAAGCTCTCCAATACCCTCTCGGAGGGTCTCTCGCATTAGCCCATGTTAATGACGCCATTATCCGCGAGGCGAGAAGCAATTTCCTTCACCTCGTGGGCGGCACGACCTATCTCGAATTCTGCAACACACGCAGCGCGCCTGGCGCGCTGCTGTCGCTTCCGATGATGCACAAGAGTGAGAACGGTCGCCGCTCACACTTCATCACCGCCAATTTTCAGATCGCAGACGGCCCGGCTGCCGACGAGATCGTCGTGGCCATCGGTGCTGCGGACGGCGGCTGGGTCGGCATGCGTCAGGAAGGCAGTCGCCGATTGACGGGAACAATTTAGCGAACAGTAAATTCAACGGTCTTCTGGTAGGAGGCAAAAGTGTCCCAGCGAAGCGTCGACAAAGACCGATTGGAGCGCGCAGACCGCGAGGCAAAAGTTGCTAACGCGGCCGAGAGAGAGGCGCGTTATTTGAAAACTGCGCGACTTCGAGAACAACGCCTTGCTGCCGAAGCCAAGGGTCCCCAGGCTTCGAAGAAAGGCCGATCCAGGAGCTAAGGCGCTTAGCCGCCGAGGCTGGCCGTGAGACAGCGACGCCCTTCTGATGGAACATACACCACGCTAATAGTTCTAGCGCGCCGGGCACGCGACGATCCCGGCACATCCTCATTGGGGCGCCCGCCGCTGCCGTCAAGGAGGCCGGCGCAAGGCGCGCTCGACGCGTGAGCGAGGGGAACATCATGAATCCCGAAAAGCCCAGCATTTATGCGCCATCCGCCGAGCTGCTCGCTGCCATGGCTAATGAAAAGCGCCTTCTCGCTCTAATGATTCTTGCTGACGGAGAAATGTCCGTTTCTGATCTGGCGCCGCGATTGGGGCTTAGCAACTCAGCACTCTCCCAGCATCTCGGCATGATGCGAGAATCTGGTCTGGTCACCCGGAGGCAGGAGCGCCATAAAGCGTATTACTCGTGCACAGATCTTGCCCTGAAAGTCCTTGAGCTCCTGGACTGGCTTGTTGAGCGGAAAACTCTGCCTGGCGGCGACCATCATCCATAAAGCCGGACCTTTGGAAGGTTGCGATGTCGGGACTCAAGGCTCGTCACCGGATTGTGGAGATTTGTAAGCTTCGACCCCGCCGCCAGGCGATGGCGGCGGGGTTGGATGGTTCGTTCAGTCGTAAACCTTGATGATTTTTCGGGTGCCCGGGTCCACCAGCACCGTGCGGTTGTCGACCACAACGTAGCGATATTTGACGTTGGGGACCTCATGGATCTCAACCGTTTCCGGCAGGGCTGTCCCGACATTCAGTTCCACGCCGGGGAGCTTGACCGACGCCAGGGGCTGCTTCTTCACATATTCGCGGATGACGGTGTCCTGTTCCGGCTGGATGATGACGTCGTCCGCGGCGGCTGAGCCGATCCCAGCCAATAGCAACATCGCTGCTGCGGTGTTCTTTAGAAGCATGTTCATATCTGCACTCCTGTAGGGACGGGCGCAACACGATCATCGTCCCGCGCCGCCCGGCAAGTTGAACATGGAGCCGCCCTAAACGTTCCGCCCTAGGTACTTAGGTCTAGTCCCCTTGGGACCTAAGTCTGGTTCTGGAAACCGCATTGGTCCTGTCAGCGGCAGCGGCTGGAACGCTTGGCTTCCGCGGCTGTTGTCTCTCGAATTTGGAAGAATGCAGATGGATAAAGTGTGGACCAAGCACGCTGGTTATTCGCGGCTGTTCCCTTTCTCGTGATGGCACTCGTTCTTGGCTGGCATGTGGTGGATCGGCGGGCAAACGTCCCTTCCGACGCCGAACCCGTATCTTTAACCTGCAGTAGGTGACCTGATGTTGCGCGACAAGGAGAGTCGGATCTTAGAGGCAGGCCTGTTGGCGGCGGTGCCTGTTTGTGTGGCGATTACCGCACTGGTCGCCTTGATGACCTTGGCCAGCATATGAATCGGTTCCTTTTCGCGGCCTCCGACTTCCTATCTCGGCCGCCAGGCTTCTATGTCATGCTCATGGCAATGGTTTTGTGCACCGCCCTGGTGCCTTTTGGACTGACAAATGCGGTCACCTATGCCCTGTCGGTTGCCGCCATCGTGATCACCGGTGTTGTCCTTTTACAAGGCTATCGCGATACCGCCGCCATTCACGCAAAACTCGACGAGATCATCGTTTCACTGAAGGAAACCAGGAACGACGTTGTCGGATTGGAGCATGCCGAGCCGGACGAGATCAGGGAGAAGCTTGTAAAACTCGAAGAAGAAGCGTCCCAAACGATCGGGGCTGCCAGGCGCGAACTTTCGAAAGCAACAGGAGAGAGATCATGAACAATCTCATTTGGCTCGTTGGTGCGGTGGTCGTCGTCTTGGCGATTTTGAGTTTTTTTGGCCTTCGGTAGGCGACGAGCATTTCCGCCGACAACCTGAAGGATCAGGGGGAACTACACTTGGCGTCGCAAATTGCTTTCATGAATGACAATCAGCCGCCCCCCGACAAGTTGATATCCGAGCCACCGCCAGATTGGCAGGGCGTGTTTTTTGCCACCGCTGCCCTCGTCTCGTCCTTATGCGCCCTGCTGCTGGCATTTTGGATGTCTGTTTGATCGCTGTCGGAGGGGCCATTGTCCTATAAAGAGCCAAAAAGGTTTGGCATCAAAGTTGCTTTGACAAGTTGGGGCGGATGAAGCCCGCCGCTTCGCAAATGGGGCGGCGGGCTTTCATAAGCTAACCCTCAGAAACGAGCCTTGGCCGGCATTTTACTTGGCGAAGGTCACGCATGTCGACCTGCTGACGCCGCCGGGATGCCTGGGTAAGCGCAATCTGTTGCGCTACTGACATCTTTCCGCCGTGTGGTGATCTTCTGGTCGGCCGTCCCGTCTGCTTCAGGCTCTTTGCCGGCAAGCATACCAAACTCACCGTTGGTTTTCCGCCATCAGGTCCCCTCTGCGAGCAATGGCAACTCTTCGATCGGTCTGGGGTTCCTGGACAATCTGGGATCGGTGTCACTCCGCCCAGCTCGTGACGGCGGGAATGGCGCCCCGAAAATATCCGACATTTATCAAGGCCCGGAACAAAGATGGCGCCGGGAGATTGGAGTTCATCGTCCTCCTCAACCAAGGAACCTAAGCATGAGAACCAAACTACGCATGGCATCGCTGTCGATCGCGACCGCAATGACCGCTGTACTGCCTGCCTTGTCAGCAGAGACGGCCCAGGACTTCGTCACGAAGGCCGCGATCGGCGGGATGTTCGAAGTGCAGTCCAGCAAGGTCGCTCAAAGCAAGCTCCAGGATCCGACCCTTAAGGATTTCGCGCAGAAGATGATCTCCGACCACGGTGCTGCGAACGCCAAACTCGAGAGTATTGCCGGCGAACAGAAATTGCAGGTGCCCGCCGACCTCGACGCTGCCCACAAGAGCGACGTCGACAAGTTGCAGTCAGCTGCGGCGCCAGTCGATGCAACCTATGCCGACATGCAGAAGACGGCGCATGCCGATGCTGTAAGCATGTTTGAAAGCTACGCCAGGGACGGCGACAATTCCGCTCTCAAGTCGTTTGCAAGCGAGACGTTGCCGACACTCAAGATGCATCAGGAGATGGTTGGCAAGGTCGCGGCTGCCGCTCCTGCCCCCGACAGTTCCGCGCCAGCCGCGTCCGATGCGGCCGCCACAAATTCTGTGGCCCCGGTGCCTGGCGCCAACAGCTTCACCGAGGACCAGGCCAAGAACGCCATCGAGAAGGCGGGCTACTCGGACGTCTCCGCCCTGACGAAGGATGACAAGGGCATCTGGCGTGGAACGGCGAGCAAGGACGGCAAAGCAGCACCCATCGCCCTCGACTTTCAAGGCAACGTCGTTGCCGGCAAGAATTGATCTCCAACCAAGGACAAATCAAATGAAAACCGTAACAGGCCTCTTCGACAATTATGATCAAGCAAGCGACGCTGTGGGCGAGCTTGAAGCCACGGGCGTTCCGCACGACGATATTAGCATCGTGGCGGGTAATTCGGGCGGCCGGCTTACGGGCGAAGCGTCGGAGGCTGGCGAGGATGCGGCAGCAGGGGCTGGTGTCGGCGCCGTAGTCGGCGGGGCCGGCGGCCTGCTCACCGGCCTTGGCCTGATGGCCATACCTGGTCTCGGCCCCGGGGTTGCCGCGGGCTGGCTGGCAGCGACTGCGGTCGGCGCTGTCGGCGGTGCCGTGGTCGGTGGCGCAGCTGGCGGCATCATCGGCGCGATGACAGAGTCCGGTGTGCCGGAAAGCGACGCACATGTTTATGCCGAAGGCGTTCGGCGCGGGGGAACAATGGTTATAGCCAGGGTCGAAGACGACCTTGTCCCCGACGCGGAACAGATACTGAAGCAATATAATTCCGTCGACATAGCCCATCGGCGAACCGAATACGAAGCAGGCGGTTGGACCGGCTTCGATCCAACGGATGAAGTCTACACAGGTGATGACCTGGAAAGCGCCAGAGGTCGTCGCAACGTGTGAGATGAAATGACTGGGCGGCTAACAGCCGCCCTCGTCCTTCCTGCGCGATGTGCAACGCTGGTATCTCAGGTAGCACCAAGGTCGAATGGTCGTCGCGACGACTTGCAGTTCACCAGGGCCCTGCCGCTGAGCAACACACGACTTGTGATGCTGATCGCAGCCCGAAAGGGCCTCGTATTCTCGAAGAAAGCGTTATCGGCCTGTCGTCATCACGAAGGTGAACCGGCTTTTCCTAGGTGAGAAACGACGTCAATACTCCGCCAAGCCCCTGACAATCTCGCTGCGGTGTATAGTCCATGGCCTAAGGTTTGTTTGCTGGCTTTCCCTTTGCCCCGATAGAGCGGCCGGAACACAGTTTCTGTTGCCGCGGGCGGGACGAGAGGGGAACTGCTGGCGACACTGACCGCAGGTTGGCCAGCCCGCGTCAGGCTTGCGCGGCGACCTCATTCACGATTGTGGTGTCGTGTGGGATTTCCAAGAAGGCATCCGAATATCGGATGTCAGTTCATTGGCCAGACGATCATAAGCATCGGCACAGCAACAATGACTACGAGGAAAGACAGGGGAAGTCCCAGACGCGGATAGTCGCTGAAGCGGTAGCCACCCGGCCCCATGACAAGCGTGTTGCACTGGTGTCCGATCGGGGTGAGAAAATCACAGCCGGCGCCAATGGCGACAGCCATCAAAAACGGTTCGGGCCTGTAGCCCAGATCACTAGCAAATTCGGCGGCGATAGGCGCCATGACAAGGACGGTGGCGGCATTGTTGAGGAATGGCGTAACGGCCATGGCGGCGACAAGGATGAGCGTCAGTGCGCCGGACGCCGGAAGGAGGGTCCCCAGTCTAGCAAGCTCGCCGGCAACTACTCCCGTAGCTCCTGTACTGCGTAGTGAATCGCTCACTGGAATGAGAACGGCGAGCATGACGAGGATAGGCCCATCGAGCGATTGGTAAACATCGCGGAGCGGAATGACCTTGAAAAGCACAATCGCGACCGCGGCCGCGAAAAAAGCGACGGACACTGGCAGCAGCCCAAACGCCGTCGCCACCATGGCGAGAGCAAGGACCACTACCGGCACGATACCCTTGCGGACGCTACCAAGAAGGATAGCCCTTTCTGCCAGCGGTAAGCAGCCGAGTTCACGAAGTATCTCGGGCATCCTCGCTGCACTGCCCCGCAAGACGACAACGTCCCCGAGCCTCAGCTCGACTGCGGCCAGCCTGCGGTCGAGGCGCTCCCCACGACGGCTGACGGCCAGGAGGTTGACGTTGAAGCGATCGTAAAGGGCAAGGCGCTGGGCGGTCCAGCCGATCAAAGAGGAGCTTTCACCGATTACGGCTTCGATAGCGACCATCTCGTTGGTGGTGTCGTCACCACCGCCCCTATCCCCGGTCACGCTGAGCCTGCCCTGGGAGACAAGGCGATCCAGCGCTTCTGGGTCGCCCTCGAGCAACAGGATGTCATCCACCTTGAGGACCACGTCGGGCAGTGGCGTCATCCGCATCGTGCGATTGCGCAGGATCGACGTCACGATTGCATCGCCCCCGGCGAGCTTCATGAGGTCTGCGACGGTTTTCCCGAGCACCGTGGAGTCGGCGACAATTCGAGCCTCTGTAAGGTAATTCTTGATGTCGAGGGCTTCATTCAGTGACCCGCCATGCTTTTCGCGCACCGGCAACAACCAATAGAAAAACAGCAGGAAGATCGTTCCGGCAGCGGCTATGGCAGCTCCAACAGGTGTGAAGTCGAACATTGTGAAGGCGGTTCCGATCAGCTCCTCTCGCACTCGGGACACTACGATGTTGGGTGATGTTCCCACCTGCGTCATTAGTCCGCCGAGCAGTGACCCGAATGCCATGGGCATCAGGAATATCGAGGGTGAAATGTTAGACCGGCGCGCGAACTGGAAGGCGATCGGAATCATGATAGCGAGCGCCCCGATATTCTTTACAAAGGCAGAGAGGATCGTGACCACGATCACCAGCAGCGCCAGTTGCGACCGAACTCCCGATAATTTCGGAGCAAAGCGCTTGATCGCTGCCTCCATGATACCCGAGCGTGCTATCCCTGCGCTCACCAGCAGAGCACTGCCGACAATAATCACGATATCGTCGCTGAACCCGCTGAAGGCTTCGTCAAAAGGCACAATGCCAACCGCGACAGCAAGCAACAGTGCCACAGCCGCGACCAGATCATATCGATAGCGACCCCACACGAACGCTGCCATCATCACGCAGGTTACGGCAAATGACACAATTTGCGGCGTAGTCAGGTCTTCGCATGCCCC
>NZ_RZQT01000013.1:74709-84652 GCF_003998485.1 Mesorhizobium sp. M7A.F.Ca.CA.001.04.2.1 | reverse complement strand
GGCTACATATTCGTGCGGCGCAGCTGCCGGCAGCGTCTTCGCTTCCGCGGGGGCTTCCGGCTTGACGGGCGCTCCGCCGCCGACATCGACCGGCACCGGTTCGGACGCTGCCGGCGCGGCCTGCTGCGTCGAATTTGCCTGGGCGACCCGGATCTCCGCCGGCGATGTCTGATCGCCTTGTTCGTTGGACGCGGAATGCTCGTTCAAGGAACCCGAAAAGCTGTCCAACTCGATATTGTTCGTCATGGCTGAAACCCCTCCGATATTTACCGGATAGAGACAGCGGCCACTTCTACTTTGCAACTGCCCCCTAATCTATTTCATATATTATGATATGCATTGCCTGGCATTTTTTACACGTGGTAAACCGCAACAATATAACCTGATATATGTTTGTTTCTGGAGGCCTCGTTGGCGGGCGATCAGTCGGCATCTTTTTGGTGAATCAAAGTATAAATTTGAATAAAATTTTAAATAAAATAGATGAAGACAGTTGCTGGATATTTATCCACCTTCCTTTCCAATAATTTGAGACAAGATTGGTAGCGTCCACAGTCAAAGGTGGGCGTTATGAAAAAGCAAAAATCGGTTCCGGGAAAAACCGGGCTCCAGATGCTCCTGCTGGCAATCGGGCTTGTCGGCCTGGCGGGGCCGTCATTCGCGAGCGATATCGCCGCACCCGGCAAGCCCCAGGAGAAGGTCCAGACGCCGCCCTGTCTCGGCGGTGTTTCACTGACGAGGCCCCAGCCCTGGCAGCCTGCGGACGCTTACCGGATCGGTATGGTCACCGGCAGCTATGGCCCGGATGTCGACCGCGGGGACGGCTCGTCAACGGCGCGAGATGACGCCGGGATAGATCCGGTGCAGACCGCGTCGATTATTCCAGGGGTCTTCGGATCGGTTGCCTTGTCCATGCGCAATTTTCCCGTCGCGGCGCGCTGGGCGCCTGTCTACCGGGCAATCACCGCTTGTTCGGCAGGCAGCCCCTGCGAGCACAAGAGCACGGCTTTTGCCGGCATGATCGCTGCCGCTCAAGGCAAGGGATTCAGCGAGAAGCTGTCCTTCGTCAACAGCAGCGTCAATCGCCTGATCGCCTACAGGAAAGACAGCCTCGTCTACGGCAAGCTCGACTATTGGGCGAAGCCTTCGGAGATTCTTGAGCGGCGAGCCGGCGATTGCGAGGATTTTGCCATCCTCAAGATGACGGCCCTGCTGAGGGCCGGCATTCCGACGCAAAGCATGGCGCTTGTCGTCCTCCAGGATCGCAAGAGAGGCTTCTTTCACGCAGTGCTGTCGGTGAGCACAGGCAGCGGCACCTTCATTCTCGACAGCCTCAGCAACACCGTTATGCGTGACAGCGATCTCCCGGATTACGTCCCGCTCTATTCGTTCAGCACGGACCGGGCCTGGATCCACGGTTCAAGACCGGGCGGCGCCCAGATGGCCGACATCAAGGGCGGTTTCGCAACCGTCGCACCCGGCGAAGGTTTTCAGCCATAGGGTTTCGGCCAGTCTAAGCCGTAGGTTCTCGCCAAGGACTGGCGGCATTCACCCGCCGAAGACGAACGCCATCAGCAGTTCCGGCTCGAGCACCGGAGCCCGCACCGCATTCAATTGCCCCCGGTAACGACGATCACCCGCGCCGATGACAAAACCGGTGGCCACCGGCGATTCGCCATTGGCGTCGAGCCGCGTGAAGATGTCGGCCACATTGAGATCCAGCGCCAGCTTGAGGTCGTGCCGTGCGTCATCGCTTGGGGCGATCGGCAATTGGCGTTTGACCAGTTGCTGGAACGGCGCGTTGAACGACAGGATCTTCTTCGACGAAGCCAGCGCAAAGGCCGGAGACGGGCACGCGACCAGTATGGCGTTGATGGTGTTGATCGATGCAAGCCTTCGCAAGGTCAGGTTTTCGTCGCCCAATCCACGCATGCAGGCCACCCTGATCGCGGATGTCAGATTGCCTGTCTGGGCCTGGCTTTCGGCGATCTCGTCGATGAGCATGCCGATCGTGCACTTCCTGCTTTCGGCCATCTGCTTCAGCGACATCCAGAATGCCCGCTCCAGACGAATGCCGCGCCGTATGCCGCCTCGCGCCACGACCCGAAACTCCAGCCCGAAATCCTCGGCGGCGACTGGTGCAAGCAGCCGCTCGCGATCGGAATGATGAGGGCTGGCGCTACCGCTCACTCATCGCCTCCTCGCGCGCTTTGTTGATCGGCTTCAGGAGGTAGTGCAGGATCGTCTTGCGCCCGGTCTTGATGTCGACCGAGCAGATCATTCCGGGGATGATCGAATAGGCCTTGCCGTCTCTTTGAAGCGTCGATTTGTCCGTCGCCACGCGCACCTGATAATAGGGCTCCCCCGTTTTCTGATCGACCAGGCTGTCGGCTGTGATGTTGGAGACCTTGCCCTCGATGCCGCCGAAGATCGAGAAATCATAGGCGGTGACCTTGATAAGGGCTTCCTGGTCGGGACGGATGAAGGCGACATCCCGCGGCGAGACCCGCGCCTCCACCAGCAACGTTTCGGAGGTTGGCACGATGCCGGCCACGACGGCGCCAGGCTGGACGAAGGCGCCGACCGTGTTCAGTTCCAGCGTGTTGACGATGCCGTCCACGGGAGACCGGATATCGGTGCGCGCGACCTTGTCGGTGGCTCCCCTTATGGTTTCATCCACCACCGAAAGGTCCGCCAGCGCCTGGGTAAGGTCGTCCAACGCCTCCTGCTGCAATTGCAGGCCGAGTTCCTCGACCTGAAGCTGGGCTTCCGTGATCGACGATTTGATCTTCTTTATCGTTTCGCCGGCAAGGTTCAGCTGGCCGTTGAGTTCGGTCTGTTCGCGCTCTACCCGGAGCTGCTCGGTCCTTGCCATCAGGCCTTTCTTGACCATCGCGTCGACGAGTTTTGCCTCCTGGTCGCTGACGACCAGGTTCTTAGAAAGACGATCGGAATTGGCCTCCGCCTCGGCAAGTTCCTTCTCGCGCTGATCGAGGCGTGACTTGAGCACGGACAGCTTGTTGTCGAAGTTCCCGCGCCGGGCGATGAGCAGCTTCTGTTCATTGTCGCAGATTTGCGGAGCGACCGACTGGATGTCCTGCGGGCACGGAAATGGGCCCGAGAGATTGCCGGCCTGTTCGTATTTCAGCCTTGCTATGCGCACTTCGAGCGCGCGCGCCTTGGCCTGCTGCTCGCCAAGGCTGGACGTGTTGAGCGTGTTGTCCAGGCGGATGATGAGATCGTTCTTCTTGACGACCTGGCCGATCGTCACGGCGATTTCCTGAACCACACCGGCCTCGCTCGCCTGGATGATCTGGGTCTTGGAAGCAGGTATGACCTTGCCGTCGCCGCGTGCGATCTCATCGACTTCGGCAAAGGACGCCCAGGCGACAAAAACGACGAAGAGCGCTCCGATGATGAATATGGACGCCGACGCAAACAGCGGCGGTCGATCTTCCCTGGCAAGCATTTCCCACGCCCCAACGCATTGGATGCAGCAATAATTGTTTTGTCAGGCGCTTGTTTTCTGCAACGCCTGTATGACTTGGTCCTTCGGTCCGTCGGCAACGATTTTGCCCTGTTCGATAACGATCAGGCGGTCGGCCAGTTCAAGCATGCTGAACCGATGTGTGGAGACGATCAGCGTCGTGTCGCGGTCAAAGGCGACTTTGAGCTGCTTGATCAACTGGCGTTCGGAAGCAAGATCCATCGAGCCCGACGGCTCGTCCAGAAAGACGATTTTCGGTTTGGTCAGCAGCAGGCGCGCGATCGCCACCGTCTGCCTCTGGCCGCCGGAAAGATTGGTGCCGCGCTCGCCGACATTCATGTCGTAGCCGCGCGGGTGGCGTGAGACGAAATCGTCGACGCCGGCCGCCTTTGCCGCTTCGATGATCTGTTCGTCTGTAGCCTCGGGGCATGCCATCAGGAGGTTTTCCTTGATGGTGCCCGAGAACAGGTCGCCGGCCTGCGCAACGATGCCGACCGCGGCGCGAACCTCGGACGGGTGATACTGGCGAATGTCGATCCCATCCAGCAGCAACTCACCGGAAGTCGGCAGGAAGAGCCGGCCGACCAGCCGACCCATCGTCGTCTTTCCCGATCCTATGCGGCCGATGATGCCGATCCGCTCACCCGGCTTGACCGAGAAATTCAGGCCGGTCAAAACTTCGTTTTCCGAGCCTGGATAGACAAACCCGACATTCCTGAACACCATCGCCCCCTTGCGGATGGGGCGGTTGACGAAGCCCACCGTGTCGGGTCGATCTTCCGGTTGAGCCATGATCGAATTCACCATCCTCAGCGAGAGCATGGCCTGGCGGAACCGGGACAACGTTATGGCGATCTGGCCGAGCGGCGCCACGGCCCTGCTCGCCAGCATCACCGTTCCTATGATTGCTCCTGTCGAAACATGCCCTTCCGAGAAGGCATAGGCGCCGGCCACGACCAGGGCGACGGTCACCAGCTGCTGTATGGACTGGGTGATGTTGCCCGCTGCCGCCGAAAGCTGCTTGATCTTCTCGGACGTGTTGGCGGCGTTCTTGGAGTGCTCTCCCCATTTCCGCAGCAGATACGCCTCGGCGCGCAGCGACTTGATGGTCTCCAGCGTCGAGATGGATTCGACCAGCAGGGCCTGGCGCTGCGATGCTTCGTTCATCGAGGCTGCGACGCGCTTGCCGATGCGGCGCTGAGTGACCAGGCCGACGATGACGGACATCACGAAGGCCAGCGCCGGTATGATCACCAGCCAGCCGCCTATCGCATAGATCACAAGGAGAAAGACGAAGACGAATGCCGTGTCGATGAACACGCTTATGGTGTTGGAGGTGAAGAACTCCCTGACGAATTCATATTGCGTGACCCTGTTTGCGTATTCACCGGTCGAGCCGGGACGCGCCGAAAGCGACGAGTTCAGCACTTTTTCGAACAGCAGATATGATATCCGCAGATCCGCCTTGCGGCCGGCATAGTCGATGAGGGAAGCCCTTGCCGTCTTCAAAAGCAGGTCGAACAGGATGACCGCACCGATGCCGAGAGCCAGGACCCACAGTGTCGATATCGCCTTGTTCGGCAGGATCCTGTCGTAGACGTTCATGGTGAAGATCGGCGAGGCTATGGCCAGCAGATTGATGAACACCGCCGCCAGGACGACTTTCGAGTAGGTGCGCCAGAAGGCGCCCATCGTCCCCGTAAGCCAATGTCTTCGCTCGATCCTGGCCGCCGAGCCGACCGACATGGTCTCGGCGGCATTGGCATAGGTGATCGAAAAGGAAGCGCCGCCGCTGATGTAGCTGGCGGCCAGTTCCGACCGGCCGATCGTGGTGCGGCCGTCTTCCTGGGGCGCGGTGATATACGCATCGCCTTCGCCTAAAGCCAGCAGGGCGACGGGCAATTGGCTGACGCGAAAGACGATGGCCGGCAGGTCGATACGCCCCCTGAGAAAATCGCGATGATTGAACTCGGTGACTTCCAGGCCGATGCGTTCGGCAAGGTGCCTGATGTCGTCGGCCGCAATTCGCGTGTCCGAGAGCGGCACGCCGGCAAACAGCACGGTCTCCGCGCTCGGCCTGCCGAGATATCCGGCAACGGCCGAGAAGCAGGCCTTGAACGCCTCCTTCGGGGAGAGGATGTTGGGTTGCTGGTTCACGATCTGCCCGTCAGGACGCTCGCTGGACCTTGTGCTGTCCTATTTCTTCCTCACCGGAGCGAGAATATCGAATGGCAGGTCGTTCTTCTGCTCCGATGGCGTCCGCGCATAGGTTTCTGTGTCCGCGGTTTCCGGTGCTGCGAACTCGGTGCGTGCATAGGCCGTCGCTTGCTTTGCCGGCTCGAGATTCATCGTTTTCAGCAACTGTCCGGTCGCGGCCAGGAGCCGGTACTGGGCAAACAGCGATGCGTAGGACGCGGTATCCGCCAGCGTTGCCGTGTTGAACCGTGTATTCTGCGCGTCGAGCACGTCGAGCAGCGAGCGCTGTCCGACCTTGAACTGCTCGCGATAGGAAGCAACCAGCTTCTCATTGGCAGCGGCTTGTTGCCTCAGGGTCTTTGCCAGATCGGCTTGCCGGAAACGGCGATCCCATGAGGTGCGAACGGCTTCCTCGATTTCGCGCTGGACCTGATGCAGCGCGAGACGCTGTTCACTGGTGCGGCGGATCTGCTCCTGCTCGTTGGCCTTGTCGATGCCACCGCGGTAGAGGTTCCAGCGCAGGACCACGCGCGCCTGCAGGTCGGTGGTGTCGCCATCGTCGCCGTCAATGTCGGTTCCTGCCCGGGCCCGACCTTCAGCGATGATGGAGGGGCCAAATTTTGCCCGCGCAGCGTCCACGAGGGAGGCCGCCGCGTCGATGTCGCTGTTGGCCATGTGTACGCGCGGATTGCTTTCCCGCGCCAACCCTATCGCGTCGTCGAGCGAGCGCGGGAGTGCGGCCGAAACATCGCCGGGCCTCGAAGGGCTGGTCAGTGGCTTTCCGACGGTTTTGAAGAAGCGGATCTTGGCCGCTTCCAGTTCCTCGGTCGCCTCCTGCATGCGCGCCTTGGCGGCGAACAGCCGTTCCTCGGCCTGTTGCCGGTCGGCCTCGTTCAGCGCGCCGCCCGAGATGCCTTGCCGGATGTCGCCGAGAATTGCCTGGTGGAAGCCCAGATTTTTCTTCGCTTCGGCAACGATCGAAGCCTGCAGCATGTATTCCAGATAGTCCTGGACAACGGACAGCCCGATGAATTCGGACCGTTCCAGCACGCGGAACGAAGCGCCATCGACGCGCGATGCCTGACGGTTCAATTCGGCCCGCCTTCCGCCGCTGTCATAAAGCGTCTGCGAAACGGTAAGATCCGTTTCAGCCGGATAGAGCGCATCGCCTTCGATGGAAAGAGAGCGCCGGGACGGATTGTCGAGCCGGCGAACGCCAGCCGATGCCTCGACATCGACACTGGGAAGATAAAGGCCCTTGGCTTGCCGCAACTCGAACTCGATGGCTTCGCGATTTTCGATCGCCTGTCCAATCTCGGGATTGGACTCCACCGCGACAGTCATCGCCTCCTTGAGCGTGAGCGCGTGAGCGCTGCCGCAGGTCAGCATGGTGGCCGCCATCAAAAGACCAAGGCGCCTGCCTATGGTCGACATGTTTGTCGTATTCATTAATCCCACCCTAACGTTTCCCCAGCGTCCTTTTCAGAGCGCTAACCAAGCCAAGGCCTGCCCGTCGGCGGATTATCCACAAATTCACGGAATGTGTGAGCGATTATTGATTTAGAGGGCGCTAAATAGCCTTTTTAAGCAACAAGGCTGCGAGATGTAGCAAAAATAGCACATAACGTCGGCTCGCTGCGGTTGTATCCAGACGCCGCATTCAGTGGGAAAGCACAAAAAACGGCAGGCCAGTGGGCCGGTATGGCCAGAATCATGGCCGGTTCGGATAGCGGCTGTCGATGATCCAACCTGAAGTTGAGCCCTTTTTCGGGCGCGTCCCTTTGGATGCCGCGCCCAAAAATACTCCATCGCGGCGGCCGGCGTACGCTTCATGTGGCTCACTGCGGCCAAAAGCTGGTCAGCGCGCACCCTAATTTGCGCTCAACGCCACCATGCGGTCGAGCGCCGCGGTCAGGCCGCGAAGCGACACAGGGAAGCTCAGCGGGGTCTCGGCGTCCGTCGTGACATTGAGCTTCAGCACCGAGCCTCCCCTCAGCTTTCCAAGCGTCGGCCGATCGACCGTAAAGACGGAGACGCAACCCGTCGGCAGGCAGGTCCTGAAGCGCTGCGGGGACAGCGGCGGTTGATCGTCGATCTGCAGCGTCACGCCCGGATCAAGGAGGATGCCGAAGGGCAGAAGCAGGGTAGCCGTCGTCGAACCGTCCGGGCGTGCCGCGATCTCCATGGCAAGAAGCCTCTGCCCGTTCTGCTGGACCTGGTCTTGCGCAAGCGAGCACACTCTCGCCTTTTCCCGTACCGAACAGGTCACGCTCCAGTCCTGATAGACCTCACGCAGCGATGAGGGTCCATCCGGGACAGCCGCCACCTGTTGCTGGGCAGACGCCGGCGACATCAATGAGAATAGAATCGCTCCACATGCGGAGACGGCCTTCGGGCCAAGCTTCATGTGCAGACCCATTCGCGGATCTTGCATTTCTCTCCCGTCGCCTCGCAGGCCTGCAAAGCGAGATCCTCCGCTTCCCGACGGGTCTCGGCCGAGTTCACGCCCCAGGGCGTGAAACGGTTCTCCACTTTGTCTGCCACGGCAAGCGCACCGCAGTGCTTGTAGGGAAAGCCGGTCTCGTCGTCATCATTCCAATGGCGATGGTTGCGGAAGACGGTGACGACGTTGCAGGCCTTTCCGCCTGCGTTCTCGCAATATTTCTGTGCGATGTCCTTCGCTTCCTGCCGCTTGTCGGCGCCCCAGAAGAAGCCGTATTTGCTATCGGCCTGCGAATAGGCAATGGCCGCCCATATGCCTTTTTCCTCCTGTTGCGGTTCCGATGGGGCCACAAGGTCGGCTGAGACGACTTGTCCGCTCCACAACAAGGTCAAGCCCAAAACTGCCAAAGCCTGCAATCTCATGGTCGGCATCCTTTCCTTGACCTCACTCGCTTCGCGTCCTACTTCGCCGCCGAAGCAAGGGAGATCACCACACAGCTTTTGCCCGTCGGCAGGAGAAGCGCTTCACCGGCATTGCCGCCGAGCTCGTAGACCTCGACCTGCCCAAGATGGTCGGTGATCTTGCTGCCCTGCGGCAGGATGGATGCGATGTCGGCGCACGGGCTGGCGAATGGCGCCACCCGCACCATCGCCCCTTCGCAACCCGTGGCGGTGGGCGATGCGAAGACGATGCCGGCGGCCGGTCCGCTATAGCGTTCCGACGCATAGTCCATGCCGACAAAGGCCTGGATGGCGTGCTTGTCGGCGGCCTGGTCGTTCCACAGGGATTTGACGCTGTATTTCGTGCCGGTCGTCAGGATCTGTCCGAGCACTGGATAGACGGTCGAGCAGGCCTGCACACCGGCCTGCTTGACATGCTCGAGGAAGGGCGTGTCCGGAAGCACGGGGGCCGCCGCTGTTGCTGCAGGTGCGGCCGTCGCGCCGCCGACCAGATTGGCGACCGCGGCGTAATTCCCGGCGGCGAAGCCAAGCCCCGCCACGACCAATCCCAGCAGTGAATATCCGGCCGCGCGTGGCCAGCGCCTTGGGGGCTCGGCCCGCCTCTGCCGATCCGCCTCGACGCTAGGAGTGCGTTTGGCGGACGTGAACTGGTCCTGCTGGCTCATGGTGGCGCCTCGGTTATTTGAGTGGTGAAAGGGCGTCTGACAGCCCCTTGAGCGTTGCGGTAACGGTGATCGTCTGCCCATCGACCGTCGAGTAGGAGATCGCCGGCGTCGCGTTCTGCGATATCTGCCGGCGCATGACGGGGCCGACCGGCAACATGCCGACACAGACCATTTCGTTGCAGCCGTTCAGCTGCACGTCGATCGGCTGCTTCTGTCCATCGAATTTCACGGACACCAGGCCATCGCTCCTGGCGTTCGGGGCGGTGCGCAGGATCATGTACGGCTTGCCGTCCTGGGTGGCGGCAAGCGACCAGCTGAAGGCCATCTTGCCGGACGCGTCCTCGATGATCTGCGAGACGTTGCAGACCTTCTTGCGGGCTTTGAGGTTCTCGTCGCAGATCAGCGTCCAGTTGTCGAATGGGCGTATGGTGCGCTGGTAGTCTCCGAGCTTCACCTCGGGCGGGAGCACCACGTCCGAAGGCTTGATCCTGTAGGTCGGCGCAACCTGCCCGGCGGCCGGCACGAGGCCGCCGCAAAGCGCCAGGCAGGTCAGGGCAACAAGTCCTTTCATCCCTGCCTCAGTTCAAGGTGAAGCTGATGCCGGCGCCGACGCCGACATGCCCACCCGCTGCCGTGCCCGACAGGTTGCCGCGGATGCGGCCGTCCTCGCTGGTGTAGCCCGCACCGAAGG